>DATHNG010000040.1:0-14627 GCA_035486275.1 Bacteroidia bacterium | reverse complement strand
GTGAGCTCTTACCTCGCGTTTTCACCCTTACCCTTAGCGGTTTGCGCCAGGGCGGTATTTTCTCTGCGACACTTTCCATTCCCGCAAGGTTACCTTTGCGGGATCCCCCGTATTCTGAGGGCGGGTTGCTCTATGTTGTCCGGACTTTCCTCTCCGCATTGCTACGAAGCGATAGAACGGCCTGCTTCTAATACAAAGATAAGAATTTAGTCGTTAGGCGTTGGTAAGATTGGGCGTTACCTTGGCGGGGCGACTCTTGCTCCCTGCTTGCTCCCGAGCACTCGGGACTAACCCGCGCCCACCTTTTGCCTATTTCTTATTGCAACTATTATGGCAGTGAGATTACGTTTTACTTCTCCCTAAAGGAGAAGAGCTGACAGGCGGCAGTGAAGAATCAGGAAGCAGCGGCGAAATATCCAGCGCTTTGGCTGGGCTGCTGTTCATGATTCGGTCCTGACTCTTAAAGGCAGGATCACCTTCGGCTCTCTTGACCTTTTGTTTCTTTTATGTCAAGATAAAAGAAATAATAATAATAGTGAAACCCACCCCTTCCCCTCCCGGGAGGGGAAAAATACCTACCCGTCTTTTAACCCCGTGTTGAAACACGGGCTATTAATATTATACCCTTTCAGGGTAATATAATAAATCATGCACTTTAGCCTCTACCTAACCAGGAAAAAATTCATCTTGAAGCTCCCTGGAAAAGTCAGCGGAAGCCTTTTTACCTACTTTATCGTAATTATCAGCTATCCAGTTTCCGGCATATTCTCTTCCCAATTGACGCAACAGGCAAAGGAAGTCCCACGAAGTATTCGATTTGCTCGATACGTCGAACTCCTCCAGTACATCATCAGCGTATATAGAATGGTAGTGTAACTTCCTCAGCTTTCCACCCATGTTAAAACCCATGTCCATAATCCTGTCCTTGAACCGTATGGCACGCAATTCAGCAATAAGGCTCGAATTGAAACTTATCTCATTTATTCTATGCTGAATTTCATCAGCCCGTTGCGGTATCTTATTAATCCGTCCCGGATTTAACTGAACAAGAAGAATGTCGGTAGTATCGGTTCCGCTTATAAGCGGGAACAGCGGCGGGTTACCCATAAAGCCACCATCCCAATAATATTCAGTGCCCACCTGAACGGCCTTAAATAGTTGCGGCAGGCATGCCGATGCCAGCACCGTATCAACGCTCATTTCATGAAGACAGAACACTTTTGCCTGGCCGGTTTTTACATTTGTGGCGCATGCAAACAGCTTTATTTTACTTTGCCTTAATTCCTCAAAATCTATAATATCCAGCAAAATATCTCTCAGCGGATTTATATCAGTCGGGTTCCACTGGTATGGCGATAAAAAGCCACTCATTATCATAAATAAATTGTAGCCCGGTGAATACACCATATTCCCCGGAGAAAGCATTTTATCAATGAATGTAGGCTGTACGGGAGAAAAAACAGATTCCAGTGAAACTCTTTTCCAGAATGTTTCCAATAATTCTATGGCTCCTTTATTGCCGTTTTTTTTGAAGCCATATGTTGCCACTGCTGCATTAACGGCTCCGGCGCTTGTGCCACATATTCCGGTAATGTTAAATACATCTTCTTCAAACAACTTCTCCAACACGCCCCATGTAAACGCACCATGAGAACCACCTCCCTGCAAGGCAAGGGTTATATTTTTCTTTGTCTTTTTCATATGGTTACTTATTGAGCCGTCCAGCCACCATCAATTGAAATTGCCGCACCGGTAATCATCCTGGCATTATTGCCTGAAAGATATAATGCAAGAGCAGCTACAGATTCAATGTCGACAAATTCTTTAATTGCCTGCGGAGCAAGCATAATATCGCTCACTACTTTTTCTTTTGATATGCCATGAGCTGTTGCCTGATCTGCAATTTGCTTATCGACCAATGGAGTTTTTACATAACCCGGACAAATAGAATTAGCTGTTATGCCAAAGGCAGCGCCCTCTAATGCCAATACCTTGGTTAAACCTACCAGGCCATGCTTTGCAGCTACGTAAGCCGATTTAAATTCCGATGCTACCAAACCATGTGCCGATGCAATGTTTATTATCCTGCCGAACTTTTGTGCTTTCATTCCTTTCCAAACCGCTTTTGAAGTATGAAAAGATGCACTGAGGTTAATGCCAATAATAGCATCCCATTTCGCCTCAGGAAAATCTTCAATAGGCGAAACATATTGAATACCGGCATCGTTCACCAATACATCAATGCTGCCGAATTTAGCTTGTCCCTGCTGAACCATAGTTGTTATTTCTGCCGCATTAAGCATATTAGCAGCAGAATACATGGTACTTACACCAAATTCTTTTGCTACTTCATTTGCAATATCGGGGCCTTCTTTTTCAAGTCCGTTAAACAATATGTTGTGCCCTGCTTTGGCAAATGCCTTTGCAATACCCAAGCCTATACCACTGGTGCTGCCGGTTATAAGTACGTTTAATGTTTCTTTGGTAGTTGTTGTACTTTTCTGTACTTCAGTTTGTGTTTCCATGTTACTATTTATTTTATGGGGTTTATAATAAATGCGATAAACTATCACCATCAAAATAAGGAAAAATTACGAGGTATGTCAATATTATTAATGTTAAGCTATGTTAAACAGCTCCTTAGTAATTATGCCTTAGCGGGTTAACCGCACAATAAATTTGTTCTACTTTTGTTTTTCATCCATTAGTATACACATGTATCACACAACTTCAGATAAACAGCAGCTTTATTACGAGCTTCACGGAAATTCAAACTCAGGTAAGTATATTGTTTTTCTCAATGGATTGTCACAATCAACTATTGCATGGAACTTTATGTTCCCTGCTTTTGAAAAAGAGCACCAGATTATTTTACTCGACCTTATTTTCCAGGGACAATCAGATAAGAACGGAGAGATACGCGATTTCGATCAGCATGCTGCCGACGTTAATGGGCTATTGAATTCGCTGAATATAAAAACAGCTACCATAATAGGGATATCGTATGGAAGTTTGGTTGCACAAAACTATGCCGTAAACTACCCCAACAATATTGATAAACTGGTGCTTATATCGACCTTTGCGCATAAAACTCCATACTTCGAAGCTATTGAAGTGGCATGGTTCAATGCATTAGAAGCCGGCGGGTACCCGCTTATGTTTGATGTAATGCTGCCTACCGTATTGGGTGAGGAATATTTCAATAAACCCTTAGTACCTATCGAAGTACTGAAAGCATCGAAGCAAACCACGAATATGGACGCGGCTCCTTTAAAAAAATTAATGATGGCTACTCATCAGCGTGAAGATTACCGCAAAAAATTAAAAACCATAAAATGCCCTACCCTTATTATACAAGGCGAAAAAGATATTTTGCTACCCGTGCACATGGCTAAGGCTATGCATGAAGCTATACCGGGGAGCGTACTTGAAGTTGTGCCTGAAGCAGGGCATACACTCAACCTTGAGGCTATACCACAAACCATTAAGTGCATTCAGGCATTTATTTAACAGCATTCCTTCTTTCATAAAAAGCTCTGCGGTATATGAGTAAAGGCCTCGAACAATAATTTGATTTTATCGCGTTTAATGTGTACATTTGGGATAATAAACTGTGCCACTCAATTCTTAAAACAAAGTATATGAAAAACCCACTTACCAGAATTTGTTTAAGTATTTTCCTGTGTGTATCGATAGCATTCAGCAATATGCTTTTTGCACAAACACGCCCAACTGGTGAACAGATTGAGCCCATATTAAAAAGCTGGAAAGTAAGCCAGCGGAAACTAAAGGATCAATTGGGATTAAGCACCGCTGACTTTAATACATTTACAGCCTTTTACAGCTCAACCCTCGATTCTGACCAATACCGGTACAGGCAATTGGCATGGCAGGGAATATTGAAGATGGCTGATGTAAATGTTTATTTAACAAAACTGCAGTTAGGGAATACATACTTTGGTGGTAACTGATTCTGAAGGATGTAGTAATATTGATAGTGTTATAATAATTAATCCAGCTGGAGCCACAAACATTATTAGAACTGAAAATATATAAATGTCCCGTTACTAGTATTTGAAAGTCCGATTATAGTAATGATCATTAAATAATATATTATCCAACGCAAATAAAGCGGCTTTTTATTAAGATACGAAACAAGATTGATTTTCCTTTGAAGATATTCGGCATACTCAAGCATCATGGTGAGTACAATCACCAAAATTAGGCTTAACATCATAGCCTGGCCCTCCAATAACATTGTATTAAAGTGCAGCATATTATACAACCCTAAAGGCATGCATTTGAGTATATAAAGGCCTGATGACATTGAGTCTGTCCTAAAAAACACTAGGCACATAGACCAATAAAAAAAAGTAAGTACTATGCTTATATTAACATAAACCCTTGATGGAATTATAGTGGCAATCTTCTTTCTGTACTTTCTACTAAGCACATCATATGATAATGCAATACCATTAAGTATACCAAAAAAAACGAAATTCCAACTTGCACCATGCCATAATCCTGCCAATAAAAAAGTAACATTCAGAGCAAAAATAACTGCCCATTTGCCCCAATTCCTTTTACTAACGGAAATTGGAGCAAAAAGATAATCATTAAGCCATTCAGAGAGAGAAATATGCCACCTCCTCCAAAAGTCCGACATATTTTGCGAAACGTATGGAAAATTAAAATTTCGCATAAGCTTAAAACCCATTACTCTTGCAGTACCAATAGCAATATCAGAATACCCACTAAAATCACAGTAAATCTGGAAAGGGAATAAAATAACTGCAATGAATATAATACTTGTAGAAAATGAATGAGGAGAACAGAATACAGGTGTAATAATACTACCAATATTATCAGCTATAACAATTTTCTTAAAAAAACCCCATAGCATAAGTTTCAGCCCATCTATTACTTCGTCATATACAAACTCATGTTTTTCCCGAAATTGGTGTAATAAGTTTTGTGGCCGCTCAATTGGCCCTGCAACAAGCTGAGGGTAAAACATTACATATAATGCATAAATACCCATGTGTCTTTCAGCCTTCTGGTTACCCCGGTATACTTCAATAGTATAACTCATTGCCTGAAAAGTATGGAATGATAAACCTAATGGGAGTACATATCTTAATAAAGGTGATGAAAGTGAGTAGAGGTGCAATAAATGCAAGGCATAATTTATATTCTCAAAAAAAAAATTGTAGTACTTAAACATACATAGTACACTTAAATTAGCCATAATACTGAGAGATAAAAACAACTTCCTCCTCCGTCCCTCTGAATTTTCAATAAGTATACCAGCAGTATAATCAACGATAATGGTAAACACAAGTATTAGAATGTACTTGGGGATAAAAGCCATGTAAAACAAACAACTTGCAATAAGCAAATGCGCCCAACGTATTTTATGAGGTAACAAAAAATAAATTAGCGTTACAATCGGAAAAAATATAAGAAACTGGAAAGAATCAAACGACATTCTCAGCTGAATTTATTGAAATATTAATTCCATTTATTTGCTGTGTAGAATCGCATAAAAATGCAACAACCTCGGCCACCTCACCCGCACCCAAGAGTCTTTTTAGCGGATGTTTATTCAACATTTCCTCCATAATGCGCTCATCGGTATCTTCAGTAAGCCCAGTTTGCATAAACGAAGGAGAAACACAATTAGATGTTATATTAAAAGTCGCATTTTCATTAGCCCAGGATTTGCTCAAAGATAACAAATATGCTTTACTGGCCGTATATTCACTAAACCCAAAAGGAGGCTTATTAATAAGACTTGCAGAAAGAATTGTGATTATTTTGCCATACTTTTTCTTCCGAAAAATATTTATAGCTACCTGCGTTATTTGTATAACCGGTAAAATATTTTGATTAAATCCGTAAGTAAACGCTTCTGTACTAAGTTTATGAAAATAATTCTTATCAATTTTTGTTGTATGGGCATTATTAATCAAAACATCAATTTGTTCTTTTTGTATTAATTCCATTAATGTTATTACATCATTCTTATCAGAGAAATTGCATTTTATAGCTTTAATATTTTTATAGAAACTTTCCAGCCTACGGGCTTTTTGCACTGATTCACTATAAGTAATTATAATATTGGAATCTTTATGTTGAGCTAGCTTCTCTGAAATAGCAGCACCAAGCCCCGATGCCCCGCCTGTAATTAAAATCTTCATTGTTAGTATTTTAATAATTTACAAATTAATCCCAACAAGAACTTTCCCAGTAGTCACTTTTACTCCGTCGCTATTATTGAAATAGAATTTAATCTCTGCTGATTTAACAGATTCGTAAATATCCTCAATATGAGCATATAAGGTTAAACTATCATTTAAAAATACCGGTTTCTTAAAATCAATTGATTGAGAATATATCATTACATTTTTTTCGGGTAAGCATTCGCCGATAAAGTAAGACAAAAAACCGTTAAGTATATTACCATGCATTACAATTGATTTAAACCCCTTTTCTTTAGCAAAATGTTCATCTGTGTGTATTAGATTTTTATCCTTAAAAACTTCTATAAAACCATTATATACCTCTAGAGTAATTTTAAATCTATGAGTATATCTATCGCCTTTCTGCATCCTGCACTATTTACTGTTTAATTTTGCCTCAATTGTATCGCACATTGCACCAACATTTATGAAGCCTTGTATTTCGGCTGTAGTAAATCTTATTTTAAAATGCTTCTCGACAGCCACAACAAGTTGAATATGGGTAAGAGAATCCCATTCATCCACAGTGGCAGCTGTAGTTTCACGTTTTAGCGCAATTGCCGGGTTATCGAGTTGATCAATAAATATTTTATTGCACTCACTAAGAATTTCATTTGTATTCATAATTTATCAGATTTTTTAATGTGACATTTTTTTGATTCATAGTTCATAGTATTACAATACCAAAGCTTGCCATGGGGAGTAAAACCCAGGTTTTTATAATGGTCCCGCACCATTCCGTTCTTTTTGGTCTCAATATATTCTCCTATTACTTTTTCGAATTTATGATGTTTTGCAAATTGCATAATTTCATTCAGCACAAATTGCTCCAGGCCTCTTTTTAATACTCTACAGCTCATAATCCAGGTGTCAATAAACATTATTTTATCATCCTTCTTTTCAAGTATAATAATACCCACAAGCCCATGTGAGCCATATTTATCAGCAAGAGCAAAAGAAAAAGTGTGATATTTCGCGTAATCTTCAGTCATTCGTTTTACATCCTCTTCTGTATACCTTTTTGTAAGAAGATTAAACTGGTTTGAACGCTGGGTTAATTGCGCCACCCTCGGGATAGTAAAAGAAGTAAATGGCTCAACCTCACACACCATATCAAGGCTTTTCAAAAAATCGGCTTCTGAAGTATATTCTTTAATTGCTTCGTTTCTTAATACTTCAGCCTTATATAACTGTGTACGCTCCTTGTCTTCCTTGGTATAAGCATTAGTTTCAAAAAGATTAAGGCCATTAAGGAATGCAAGATATTCCGCAGGGTCATCGGGTAATTCAGGAACATTTACTTCAGGTAAGTATGTTCTGACCATATTTCGCTCAAAAGAACTATCATCTATGAATACCATTGAATCGAAACCTATATTAAGCACTGATTGTATATACTTTATATTGTCATGCTTATTCGACCAATTGGCAACAAACACTGTAATGTCTTCGGCACGTAATAGCATATCAGGGTGTTTATCAAAAGGTTCCCTTGCATTTGCTTCATCATTCTTGCTGCATACAGCTAAAACAATGCCCCTGTCTTTTAATGCCTTAGCCCATAGTTGTATTTCAGTAAAAGCTTTTCCAATCCCTAAATCTCCAATTCGAATATTCTCAAGTCCGTCATCGCCTATTATGCCCCCCCACAAAGTATTATCTAAATCAAGTATAAGGCATTTTTTCGAGCGGCCCGTGTAGGTATCAATTACTTGCACAATGTTATTTGCCATATTAATAGTAAAATCGAGGCTAAACACAGAATCCGAACTAATATATAGCCTGGCATCAATAGTATTGGCATTACCGTGCATAGCATGAAGTCCGCATAAATCAATGAGTGAAATCGAAGTATCACTTTGCGCCCAATGCATCAAATTTAAGTTTATTTTCTTTTGTTGATAACTGAATGAACTAATTACCTTACCGGAATAATTGCCAAATACAGGGTCAAGTATATCAGGGAAGTTAATTATTAAAAAATTGGTCTTGATATTAGAAGATATAATTGAAGAAATATTCTTTAAATATGCGAGTATACTTTCGGCGAAATCTTGGCTTGAATCTGATTTGTAAAATTTAGTCCTTAATTTTTGGACGGAAAGGAAAATTATCGTGAAATCAGGTTTAAAGTCGTATAATTGGTAACCAGAAATAACAAGGTCAATAGCATCATATTCAGCTTCCCATACTTCAATATCAAGCTTCCTATTATATCCTATTCCCCTTATAGCTTGAGTCAGGTATTGTGTAGATGAATCAGCAAGAATTGCTACTTTAACTTTTTTAAATCCTGTAAAGTCTTTTTTAAGGATAACTTTTATTTGCTTAAAGTCCATACAAACCTTCAATAATTTACGTCCTTAATTTTCCTAAATATTCCAATTAACAAATATACTATTTCCTCCTGAACCTTATTAATTGCTCCTAACTTCAAATAAAGTAAATTATGTTCTATTTCAACAGGATTATTTTATACTTTTGTACAATTTAAGCTTTGAGAACAAGGAAAGGTTTTATTGTTTATTTTTTCAAAAAACTTGCCTTATTTAGCATTCCATTTCTTCTATTTATTTTGTTATATGTTTGTCTTGACCCTTTCTGTGTAATATATAGACATAGTTGCCCTAATGGGCTGCATTGGAATCGTGACGTACAAAGTTCGGAATTATTTCTAGAAAATTACCCACACTATCACTACGAATCATTTATATTTGGCAATTCAAAAAGCATGGGCTTTCTGTCGAGAGAATGGGGGAAATATATTGGAGATACTAATGTTTTCCACTTCGATGCAAGCTCTGAAGATATCACCGGTATATATTCAAAGCTTAAATACCTAGATGATATTGGAGATTCATTAAAAAATGTATTAATAATAACCGACCCGATTGTTTATATGGGAAATGATAATGATTGGAGCTTTGGGTACAATCATTATTATAAAATTGACGGAACCTCTGCTTTGAGATTTCATTTTGTTTTTTTTAGAGGGTTTTATACCAATTTCTTCTTTGCCAGCTATATCGATTATTGCTTGTTTAATACCTACCGACCTTATATGAAAAGTACGATTCCTAGTGATCTAGCGCAATATGTCTATGATTCAGTTACAAATGATTATATTTTGCAAAAAAGAATAAAAATCATAGCTGCCGATTCATTAAAATTCTACAGTAACACACGCATATTTCGTGATAGAGAAAAGTTACCACATATCCATTGGGCTTGTATTGACAATAATTGTATGATTATGCTCGAAAAAATGAAGCATATATTTGACAATCACAGGACTAATTACAAAATTGTAATAAGTCCTGTATACTCGCAGGAACAATTCAATAACCAAGATTTAAATAAATTGAAGCAACTATTCGGCAATACTAATGTTTTTGACTTTTCAGGTAAAAATGAATACACTATTAATAAAGGGAACTATTACGACAATAGCCATTATAAGCCATATGTTGCAGCGCAAATGTTAAAGAAAATGTATGTCATTAATGATTCGCTGACTCATTGAGAGTTATTTTGCCTGTTTTCGGCAGCAATTACACCTTAAATAAGTATTCTTTAACCTACCCTTTTAAAACTATTCTAACACGCTTCAGTAGAACCGCTTTTAGATTTAACTTTAGTAATCAATCCATCAAGATTTTACGTAACATTATTCACCAAATCAAAGGAACCTATGATGGTTTATTAACGTCCGGATATAACTGATAGTTGAATTCCCATCTTTACACCTGCGTCAATCATATACTTAGCTAAATAAAAAAAGTCAGTTCCATTCCGACTCAAAGCCTTAAAAGCATCCTGCCGGTAACACCCCAAAAGTTTTCCGTCTACAATAGTACTTTATTTATCCGAAGTATATATAGTTATACCCTTACTTAACTTGCAGGAACATTTGGCAAGGGTGCACAATAATTTTATGCTGAAGCCCTTCCTCAATTGGCCTAAAGAAATACATGCCATGATAGACAGACAATATTTCTCGAACCTAAGGAATTCTTTAACCCCTAGCACATACCAGCGAAATCTTGCAGTTTGATCGTTATTATTATATTGTAGTTGGAAAAAGTATACTAAAGGCTCGATACAGTTTAACCAATAACTAGTTTCTGTAAAGTTTCTTTCTGGATTTCATGTTTCAACTAGCAACAACTCTTCTACAAGTATATAAACCCCATAAAAAACATGTATCATTATAGGTAATTGATTAAGCATTGGCTTTAGAAGAACAATAGGCAAGAAAAAATTAATCCATAATCTTTTCATTTTCTATTTTATATTATTAATGTATACATAAAATGGCTATGGGAATTATTATTTTTTTATATACTCATTAAAGATTGTTCGGTAATAAAAACAGAATTTCCATTGGCTTTTTAATTTATGTCTTAATGAATAGTAATCAATATTAAATCAAGTTAAGCCTTTTTAAATATACTATCAATATCTTGAACCATAACGGAGAGAATATGCACAGTAATGATTGTTCTATCTTTAAAACAAGTACGCTCCAATGTGAAAATCTTCAACTTTCTCTATAGAATTTCAAATAATACTATGGCTTGATAATTTATTGGTCCTCCAGAGTGCCAGATTAACTAATCTATAATTTTAAATAATTCTGCCACATTAATGTTTAGGGATTGGATCAGTTTAATAAAACTGCTATTATTCCCACGACATGTTGATAAACAAAGAAATTTTGCGCTAACCGATTCATATCCTAAGTGGTGACTTGCTTAATACTTAAATCAATTAATGCATTTATACTATATGAAAAAGGATTATTAATAATATGCGTATGTAAGGCTTAATGTCTCACCTGGCTCATTATAATATTTACCATATTGATTAAGAAAGTCACACAAATTATTCTTGAAGACAAAAGGTAACAAGGAAAAAACTCATAGAAGTGATTACGATAAGTAGTGTCAGTAGAATTAATGAACTACAAAACAGCACAGCATTTACACTGTACCCTAGCCCAACAAGTGGAATTTTGAACATAAGCATAAAGGATCCGCATTTTATACCAAGCTCATTAATGGTGTATGATATAACAGGAAGAAAACTGCTCAATGAAAAGATAAACTTCAATACATCTCTTACTGCAATTAATGTGTCAGGACTTGACAATGGCGCTTACATATTGGTATTGACTGATGACCATACTCAGCAAATTGCGAGGTTTACTATCAGCAGGTAAAGGATTCGATGCTTCTGTTTCTTGGGCGCCCCCCCCCGAGTACTCGGAACTGTGGGCTTTACGCTACAACGCGAAGCCTCATGAGTTCCTTGAAGAATAAAACGAGATACGAATAATCCCTAACGCAAACTGCACCTATCATCATGCTGAGCCTTAACCTGAGCCTCAATCTTAAAGAATATATTTACAAGATGCAAAAAGAGGAAATAAGGAAAGGCTTTAACTTTTTAGCACCATGGTATGATGTTATGTCAACGGTGTTGTCATTCAACGCAATTCACCGTTCACAAAAATGGCTGGTAAAACAATCGCCAAAAGGTTTGAATGTGCTGATTATTGGCGGAGGAACAGGAAGACCTTTGATGGAAATGCTGCAGCACAATGTTGCTGTGAAGTATTGCTATGTAGATATTTCGGATAAGATGATTGAATCGGCAAAACAGAAACTGAACAAACGCTTTCCGGATAAAATTGATTCAGTACAATTTATAAGAGGTTCGTATACCGATATACCCACAGAGAATTTCGACCTTATTGTTACTCCTTGTTTTTTAGATTGTTTTGCCGAAGATGAGTTAACTATTGTAATGAATACTTTACATAACCATCTTGCGCCAAATGGCACCTGGCTGTTTGCCGATTTCAATATTCCTTCACCTAAATTACCTGGGCTGCTATCAGGCGTTGTAATACGCCTGCTTTGCATATTTTTTAATATGGTATGCAAATTGGGCGTTAAAGGCCTACCTGATTTTTCTGAAAGGTTCAGTAATCTCGGATACAAAAAAGCCTGCGAAAAGTATTTCTTTGCCGGCTTGCTTGTTGGCAGGGTATACTTTCGCTACCCTAATATATAATTCGCTTATTTCTTTTTGTCGCAGTTGAACATCCAGCTAATGCCGAACTTGTCAACCAGCATACCGAAACGTGCGCCCCAAAAGGTATCTTGCAAAGGCATAGTTATCTTACCGCCCGCTGCCATCTTTTTAAACACAGCATTAATGGTCTTGGTGTCTTTTACATCAACGCTTAAGCTCATGTTATCACCAAGCTTGAATTTGCCCTTCGGCATAATATCTGATGCCATTATTATATTATCGCCAAACTTAAAAGAGGAATGCATTACTTTCTTTTTAAGCGCTGCAGGCGAATCCATTGGCGAATCGCCAAAACGTTGTATGGCAAGTATTTCACCATTAAAAGCTTTTTTGTAGAACTTCAATGCTTCTTCGCAGTTTCCGTTGAATTGAAGGTAAGGTACTAATCTCATAATGTTTGTTTTTTGTTTGCTAAATTACAGAAAATGCACATAACCTACTTTACCCTGATGTTAGGATAGTATTAAGAAAGTTATGGGTTATAAAAACATCAATACTCAACTTTATTAACCAGCTTGGCTTTACCATACCATTCTTCACTCAAAAGCTTGCCCTTTTCGGAAAAGTATTTCCAATGGCCATCCTTAAAATAAAAGGGATCCAGTGACTCTTGCATAGAAGAGTTCCCCATAGTATCACTAACTACAAACACTTTCTCAATATTCAGTTGTGCGGGAAAGTATGTACCTACAGATTCAATTTGCCCATTAGAATAATAGGTTGTCCATATCCCTGTTTTGATTTGCCATATACTGTTGCCAGCTATTGTATCGGCATGAATTGTGTCAAAATTACTACTTAGTTTTCGGGTAGAATACGGATATATAGCCACAGGTTTTAATACCGAGTAAGCACCTGATTCTTTTAAAACGCCATTATCGTAATAGGTTTTATACGGCCCGGAAAGCTCACTGAATGGAATGCCTGATCCCAGTTCTGAACTATCGTTTATAAAATGCAGAATAGTGTCGCTACTATATTGGGTGAGGGCATAGTTTTCAACGATCCTAATATTTCCATTAGCATAGTATAAAGTATCCGGGCCATTAAGACACCCAGAAAGATAACTCGACTTACGTATGATTTTCCCGTTTGAGTAATCCATCCAAATACCGTATTTTAGGTTTGATTTCATCTGGCCAATTCCATTTATTGAGCCTGTAAAATCATATATAGTATCTACTCGATTGGGATAAATGATGCGTCCACTATCATATTTTTCCGTGTAAAGCAGGCTGTCTTTTGCATTATAATATTTCCACTCCCCATCTGGCATATCATGGATGTACTTACCTATGCTGTAATAATAATTTCCCAGTGAATCAAATCGGCCTTCAATGCACTTGCCATATTTAAAACCCATTGCGGTATCGCGGTGGCCTGCAAACTCTATTTTTCCATAGCTAAAAAAAGTGGTGTCTTTATAAACAGGATGTCTGTAATAGAAATGATAAGGTATTGAACTGTCCTGAACTACCGTATCATTCCTATACACCTTCGATAAGAAAAGATTACCACTGCTGTCCCACATCTGATTCAAGCCATTAAGCAGCCCATGTTTGTAATATGCAATTTCCTTTAGTTTTCCATTATTATAATGAGTACTCCACTTACCTGTTTTAAAATAGTTTATGAGTTTACCTTTAGTTCCCAGCACACCATTGGCATAGTAAAGTTTTACGGTTTGGGTACCTTTAAGTTTATCAATAAATTTCCCGGAAAGATTTATAACACGCAAACTTCCATGATAGTGAATGGTTGCAAGGCTGTCTGTAAATCCAAAATCACTGCCATAATGAGTACTATCAAATATAAATGGTATAACTGTTTTGCCTGTCGAATCAACATAGCCTAAATTTCCGTGTCTGAAAATGGGAAAGCGGTTATAATCCTTTTCTCCCCATATATACTCGTCATAATCGAAAGGCAATACTTTATGCCCTGTGTAATTAATTAAACTATACTTCTTATTCTTGCTGATTTGAAAAGTATTTGCTCGGAAATAACTGATAGGGTCAGGATTAAAATTGGTTATTGCCTTACCGGTAGAATCATAAAGTATCCATTTTTGACCAGAATCAGGTAGTATGGCATCAATTACAAAACAAGGATGTTCAAATCTATCCCAGCCTGCGTCATCATAGTTAAATGGAATTATTGTTTTCCCTTTTTTATCAATCATTCCTGCATGTCCATCAATTTTCACACGGGCAAAACCATAATTAAAACTGTAATTGCCAATTGAAAACATAAAAGGAATAATTAGATTATCTTTTTTATCTATGA
>DATHNG010000039.1:0-5966 GCA_035486275.1 Bacteroidia bacterium | reverse complement strand
CTAAAGGACATGGTGGCGGACATCATGGAGGCAAGCATTGCCATCATGGTGGTGCATCAAGCCAAACTACCGATCAACCAACTTATGCTATTGTACAGCCAACACAGGCAAGCCCGGGTGTAAAACTGGGCATATTGGTTGTTCAGGTTGCACTGGCTATTCTAAAATAAAAACGATTGAAGAAAGCAATCGGCATATTACTACTGATGTTTACTATCGCCTCCATTGCATATGCAAAAGGTGGCATACATATTAAAAGTTGCAAGGTTCATTCTTTCCATGGCTTCAAATCGAACAACCAAAACACATCGGGTGCTACTGAAACAACTACGCAACATGTATGGAAGAACAAACACAAAAGCGCTAAACCTGCGGACTGGCCATGGTGGTTAGGTTATTAAATGCTTACTGCACCACTATCTTAGCTGTTGCCACATACTTCATACCTTCATCGTAAGCACGTATAAAGTAAATGCCTTTTGCAAGACTATTAACCGATAACTTATATTGCTTACCATTACATTCTATACTTTCTATTTTGCGGCCGGTAATATCATCAAGCTCTATATAATGTTTACCATTTGTATTGAATACAATGCTGGTTGAAGTTGTAGCGGGGTTAGGGAACACTGCTATATTCAACGGTTTTAAAATGTGATCAACAAATAATGCCCCTCCCACAATGGGGCTCTTTGTTTTGTTGGTTAACACCACTGGGTTGGCATCAAAATAAATACCTGCACCATTGTAAATTATATCTCCCGGGGCAGCACTTGCGGCAGGGTTGATAGTATATTTAAACACACCAATACTTGTTGTTTTACTTGTTGCAGTATCGGGCAGGTTAATATTATTGAAGGTGAACTTTACAATTTTACCTGATGCAATTGTTGTAATTACGTCGCTACTTGCCGATGTTACTTTCAAAGTAGTCGGATCAACATAAGGGCTGAGGGTATCTATAACCACAACATTTTTTGCAACTGCTGTTCCGGTATTTTGAAAATGTATGGTATAGCTGAGCTGTTGTGTAGCTGATATATTCCCTTCCGGTAACACACTCTTTTCATTCGGGTCGAACGGGAAACCAATGCAATATTGTGAAGAAGGCGTTATCCAATAAGTAACAGAATTATTAGCAGGAACTGAATCGCCTGCACTTGGGCTTATGAGCATAGTTACAAAAATACTATCTCCTACAGGTATATTGCTTACCGATCCGGTTAATGATACGCAATGCGTCTTACCCACGTCCGAAACGCTATCATAATTCCATATCAATGTATCTCCGCTTGTTCTGGCTATACTATCAGAGATAGTGCTTGTTATATGAAACGCAGTATCCAATACTAATTTCAGTGTACCATTTGTTGGCGTGCAGCGATTGTTGAATATACATGCCTGGATAGATGCATTCGAAACGCCTGGTGTATCAATACATACAGATAAGTTTCCTGTAAGGTCAAAGCCATTATCCGGGGTCACCGTAATTTTTATGGTTGTACTGTCAGTGCAACCGGTTCCTGTTGAACCAACAAGTGTATACGTGGTTGTTACTGTTGGAGTAGCTGTTACAACTGTACCGGTGGTAGAATTCAAACCTGTTGCAGGCTTCCATGTATATGTTATTCCTCCATTCGCAGTTAATTTTGCATATGTTCCCGGGCAAATTATTGCAGAGTCAGGGCTCGCTGTTACCGTTGGGGTTCCTGACGCAATTATGGTAGCTGTCGCCTGGTAAACTGTGCCACAACCAATATTCATAGTTACGGTATAGGTGCCGGCGCATAGCCCCGTGGCAGTTTGAGTAGTTTGTCCGCCGGGACTCCAGGAATAACTTATACTACCCGGTATAGTACCACATAATGTCAAATTTGCAGTAGCTTGTCCATTACACAAACCGCATGTTGCATTTGTCGGGCTGGTTGTTGCAACAACAGAGGTTTCAGGATTTGTAAGTTGAGATACAAAACCTTTACCACAAGCATATATGGTAGCATCGTTAAGGCCTAGCACAACATCGTAAACAGTATCAGAAAGGTTCAATGTTGAAATTAACGATAGCGAGGAATTATATACCTGTATACCAGCCTTTGCACCAACATAAACATTATCACAGGCATCAGCATCCAGGCCTCCCCATTGAAATGGATTAGTTGCCGATATTTGTTTAACAGCAGTTATGGCTGCTGTATTTTTATCAAACTTTTTCAGCGTATCTCCATCATACATATATAACCAATCAGGGCTTGCAGCCATACCATTCATGGCATTAGCATATCCTCCGTCAGTTTGCGCACCATAATCTATTGAGCCAACATCCGTAAACCCAAAACCATCCGATGCTATATAGTTGGCAGGGCTAAGGGCCGGAAGGAGTAATGATGCAAATGAATTATTAAAATTTCCGTTAGCTGCAGTCTGTGCAATAGCGATATACGCATTATTCTCTGTTGGATCTAATGCCATAAGGCAAACATTATGGTACCCGTCTGCTGCAGATAAGGAATTAACAGGAGTCAGGGTTGACAGATTAGTATCGAGAACACCTGTTTGTGTGTATGGTGTACTCGCTTCGCCACCGCCTATAACTAATTGTTTTGCACAAGAATTAAATTTAACCCTCCACATCTCCTGCATATTAGTTGACCCTGAGAAAACTTTCATTAATGTACCACCGGTATTAATTTTTAAAACTTTAGCACCTGTAGTAGGGTCCGCACCTTCCACTATATAACTTGTTCCCGTCGTTTTATCAACAGTAAAATCGCCATAATATATACCGCTAATACCAGTGGCATTAAAAGTCCACTGAACTGAACCAGAATTATTAAACTTGACCAATTGAAATGGGTTATAGCCACCATATACATATACATTTCCATTATTGTCATAATCTAAATCGCAAGCTTCATTCTGCCCCAAAGAGAACGCAGGGTTAGTTACCCACGGATCAATAACCAGGTTATCGCTGGCATTGTTAGAAGCATTTAAAACAAATGATTCTTCATTTCCGTTTTCTATTTTATAACTGCCTGCAATATATTCTTTGCTTTTCTGATAAAAGCAAACAGGAGAATGTTCGGTAATCTCTCCAACTGCTGTAGACACAACCATATCCCCAGATGTATTGATTTGCATTCCTGAAGTCCCACTATACTTTAGTTTTACAAGTGACATATCAGCACCAGGATGGACGATCAATGAATACTTTATTCCTGGTTTACCCTCTACGAATGCATATTCAACATCAATGCCAGGGTAAATATTCTTGTAAATTATTTTTTTAAACACATTTGCATTTACAGAATTATTATCTATCACATATGTATAATAATCAGCCTGCTTTCCTTCCGCTACTATTGTTACATTTGAATTGGAGCCATCCCAGATACATGAAGCATAATGCGTAATAGGAGCACTATTCTTCTCCATTTTTTGCTTCTTATCAGGGTACTCATCATACCTATAAACTATGCCTGATGGGGTAAAATATGCTTTTACTTTGCCCAGGATTGCCTGGAAAATTATTTTGTCACTGGTATTTATATCAGAAGTAAACTGTCCCTTGTTTTCAATAAACACCTGGTGATTGAATGGTTTACTTGTCCAATTACTACCTGCTTGCCCCTTTACTGATATTGTTGTCATTATCATTGCAATAATAAAGCAGGCAAAAAACAGAGGAGTATTAGCAGTCCTTATAGTTGAAAGAAGATTCGAATATATTCTTTTCATTCTTCGTGGATTTATACTTCCAAATATAGTAAAGAAAAACCACTCTTCATTTACTCCTTATACCTTACTCCTATTTACCTAAATTCAACACATTCTTATCATAATCGTGGTTGAACTGCCGCACACAGGTACGGGTATATTCTTCACGGGTTTCGGCATCTAACTTATTGAGTGTAACCGATGTACCATGAAACACTTTTATATCCGATCGTCCTTCACGCAAGTGGTGTTGTTTAATTTGTTCACTGGTAACATTGTCGGCGCACCAAAAGCGGTAATCGGTATTCAGCTTACCAATTTTAAGCCATGCACTGCGGCGCATAACAAAACAAAAACCACTTATAATACTCGGGTGGCAATACCCATGCTGGTTCAAAACCGATAATGTATCAAGATTCTTTTCACGCATCTCCTCTACTACTCTGTTTGCAAATCCCTTAGGGAACAACACATCATTATTTGTAAAACAAATAAACTCTGCATTACCCATTATGGCACCATTATTTAAACATTGGTTATAGTTGAATGGTTCGCGCTGCAAAAAGGTGTCGGCATGGGCATACTGTATGTTGTTTGCTTTTTCGAGGACGACGACATTAATATCAGCCCCCCTTGATCCCCCCGTTAGGGGGAACAGTGAATTGATGGCTTGTTGTGTCATATCCACCATTTCGGGCAATACATTATGCTTCATACTACTGTTCTCCCTCCCTAACGGGGAGGGCTGGGGTGGGGCCGCCGTTGTATCACTCACCATCACCACATCCATAACCACAGGTGGTGAATTCTTAATTTTGAATTTTGAATTATTAATTGCGAAGCGTGGTGAATACTTATGCGTTTCACTATTCACAAACGAAAACCTGTAATAGTATAAAGGCTTTTCAATTTTATGCTCCGTTTTTAATAACCTGCGCACACGCAAACCATAGTCGGTGTCTTCACCAAAGTTCTTTTCAAGGAACATGGTTGCCAGGGCAAACTCCCGCTTCATAGGTATTAAATGATTAGGTACACGCAACCGTGGTTTGTTGGGTTCGTCTACATTCAAAATATTATTCACGCTATACTCTACCGGTATGGTTTCTCCCTCATCGGTCGAATAAATCGCGTTGAACGTTACACAATCCGGTTTCTTTTCAATGCCTTTTAATATTTCATCTACATAATCGTCGGCAACCCAATCGTCGTCATCTACAAAGGCTACATAGTCGCCTTCACTTATGCTTAACAGCTTGTTGCGCTTCTCTCCCACGCTCATGGTTTTGTTATCGCCCAGCCATAGTATCTCTACGGGCTTGTTTTGCGCTTGTTTTTCGAGGTGCCCGGCCAACATGGCAAATTGTGTTAGCCTTTTTTTTACCGAGCATATCAGTATTGATAGTTTCATGTTTAATTAGTTTTAAGGGATAAGGGGTAAGGGGTAAGGAATAAGTCGGTTCGTCATTGCGAGGTACGAAGCAATCTTACCATCTTGTTTTTATCTTCTCCAATCAAAAATCGTTAATCGTTGTTCGCTATTCATTTAATTTTGGGCGTTCCCCTTCGGGTCGGGCTTTACGTTACAAGTCCTCGCCTCCTATGGTCGGCTGTGGGCTTTCCACTACAATCCCTAACGCAAGAAAACAAGTGGAAACATCTTTCAATTACACACATTTGCACACGCTTTAGGGGTTCGTGTGCAATTTCAATGCATAAAAAATTTGCAAACCGGTTAAGTTAATCAATTTTAGCAAAAATAAACATTATGATTACTATATGTAATAAATAGAGGAAATAGTTTTAAACAGGCAATACAATAAGAGTGAACTATTTATTTATCCCGGAGGGATTAACGCTTGGTAACAACATGAACACACAACAAAAACATGCCCTGTAAGGGCTACCCCAGGGAGTGTACCTACGGCACACTTATTCTTCGATAAGGTATTTATTTACCAAGCTTTTGCCCCGATGGGGCATCGTAATTCGTAATTGAAACTTACACTCTTATCCCGATGATCAGTATATCATCTATCTGCTCAAGGCCGCCCTTCCATTCTTCAATGGTTTGCTCCAGTATTTTTTTCTGCTCCTTCATAGGCTTTTGGCTTATGCTTACTATCAGATCCTGCAATTGTTTGTACTTGAATTTTTTGCCTTTAGGCCCGCCAAACTGGTCGGCGTAACCATCGGTGAACATGTATATCATGTCTCCTTTTTTAATAGAAATGGTTTGGAGGCTAAAT
>DATHNG010000038.1:0-13776 GCA_035486275.1 Bacteroidia bacterium | reverse complement strand
GGAAGGGCAATTTAATCATACCAATATGCGGTATATGGTCTTCAATATATTCCTCGCCGGTAGCCACAAAACCAAACGAAGTGTAGAATTTACGTAAATAGGCTTGTGCGCTTATTTTTATGGGTGCATTGCCGAATAATGTAGTTGTTTGTTTAAGGCTTTCCTGCATTAATAATTTACCAAAGCCATGCATCCTTACCGACTCAGCCGTAACTATACGGCCAATAGAAACATATTCCGGGTACGAAATACCTTTTGGCAATATGCGGGAATAGGCAATGAGCATATTATCAGCATTGTATATCATCAGGTGCCAGCTTTCAAAGTCCTTGCCGTCAGCATCCTGGTAAGGGCAGTTTTGCTCCACGCAAAATACCTGTATACGCAGTTTTATAATGTTATACAGCTCGGTGGTGCTTAGGCCCTTAAAGTGTTTGTAAATTATATTAGCCTTTGTTGTATTGTGCATACCGATGATTTGTCTACAAATATACTTCGGTAAGGAACAATAACTGAAAACCTGCCTTACGAAACGGCCAAAATTTGATGCCCGAAAATTATGATAATTCGAAGAAATTTTGTAGTATTGGGTGTAGTGATTTCATCTTATTAAACCCTAAAGCAATGAAAAAACTAATTTTTGCATTACTCAGTTTTGTACTGATAGCCAGTGTTGCCTTTGCACAAACAAAGCCAGCAAAGCGAAAGAGCAATAAAGGCAAGCTCGATAAGAGATCGTATACCTGCACCTTTTTACTGGCGGGCGGTAAAGATGCATTTCAGGATGAGTTGAAGTTTGCCAATGGCACATTTATATGCGGCATTATGCAGGACGACGGCTTTAAAGCATCTTCATACGACGCAATAGTTGATTCAAATGCTGAGCCGCCTACTATTACTTTTACCTGCTCTGCTACAAGTGAAAAAGGAGACGATTATGAGTGGACAGGTACAGTTACAGGTGAAAATATGGTGGGTAAAGCTACCCTTACCAGTAAAAAAGGTAAGCTTAAAAAGTCATATACCTTTGACGGAGACTTGAAAAGCACCAAAAAGAAGACTGACAGCCAGTAGCACAACCCTTTATTGTAAAGGCTTTTTACCCTACCAAATGAGTAACTTGTATGGGGCCACCTTTTTTCTTATTTTTGTGTGAATTATAAACCGTATTGCCATGAACGATGTACGTTACGACTGGACCAAAGAGCAAATAGCTGAAATATATAATACACCTTTATTAGACCTTGTTTACCGCGCTGCAACTATACACCGCAAATACCACAAGGCCAACGAGGTACAGATAAGTTCACTCATATCTATTAAAACAGGCGGTTGCCCTGAGGACTGTGCATATTGCCCGCAGGCAGCCCGTTACCATACCGATATTAAGGTCCATAAATTAATGAGCGTTGATGAAGTGAATGGCATTGCTGATAAGGCACAGAGCATGGGTGCATCGCGCCTTTGCATGGGTGCAGCATGGAGAGAGGTACGTAATAACCGCGACTTCGACCAGGTGCTTGACATGGTTAAGGCAGTAAATGCAAAGGGCATGGAAGTATGCGCTACCCTTGGCATGGTTACCGAAGAACAAGCTAAGAAACTGGCTGATGCAGGCCTGTATGCATACAATCACAATGTTGATACATCGGAAGAGAATTACGAAAGCATTATTACCACACGTAAATACGAAGACAGGTTGAACACCTTGCACAATGTGCGTAAGGCAGGTTTAACGGTTTGTTCGGGTGGTATTATAGGTATGGGCGAAACCGCAGACGACCGTATTGGTATGTTGTTAACGCTATCGCACTTAAACCCGCATCCTGAATCAGTGCCTATTAATGCCTTGGTACCGGTTGAAGGAACTCCATTGGCTAACCAGCCTTTAGTGGAATCGTGGGAGATGATACGCATGATAGCTACTGCACGTATTGTTATGGCTGACTCAGTAGTACGCCTATCAGCAGGCCGTGTGCAAATGAACAGGGAAACACAGGCATTCTGCTTTATGGCGGGAGCTAATTCTATATTCATGGGCGAAAAACTTCTTACAACTCCTAATCCTGATGCAAATGAGGATATGAAGATGTTTGATGTGCTTGGTCTGAAACCTCGCAAGGCTTTTCAATATGAAAAGAGCGAGAAGGTAGAACAACCGATAGAACGCTGATGTCGCAGATCTAATAAGATGTTCACGGATTTTAGCAGATCATAATTAATCATAAACAATCAGCGGTATCTGCGTTCTATTAATGATTACCTACACTACCGAAATACTCCGTTTCAAAGAACAAGGCGAAAAAACAGGCTGGAGCTATATTGAAATACCAGCCAAAATTGCTAAAAAACTAAAACCCGGTTGCAAAGTTTCGTTTCGTGTAAAAGGTAAGCTCGATAATTTCCCGATAAAGCAAGTTGCTCTGTTGCCAATGGGTGGCGGCGATTTTATTATCCCCATTAATGCAACGCTACGAAAAGGCATTCGCAAACGAAAAGGAGATGTACTAAAAGTACAATTAGAAGAGGATAAAAGTGATTTTGCATTCAATGCTGATTTTATAGCTTGCCTTGAAGAAGAACCTGAAGCAATGAAGCACTTTAAAAGCCAACCCGGTTCGCATCAAAAGTATTTTTCGAAGTGGATAGATAGTGCGAAGACCGATGCCACCAAAGCAAAACGTATTGCCATGGCCGTGAATGCCAACCTGCGGCACATGAACTATGCAGAAATGCTGAGGGATGAAAAGGCAAAGCGCCAAAGTCTCAGATAATTGCATATGTTTCTGGTAATCAGATGGACTTAAGCTAAAAAGCAGTAACTTAGTGTAGCAATATATAGCTACATGCCATTCTTCAGTTGGGTTGATAGTTTAGGAAATATTGGCCTTAAGCCAAGCTACCTGCCATGGGAAAAATACCTTACCCGCAAATTAAATTTCATTGCATGGGCTTCTTTAGCTGTTGCAGCTTTGGCTGCACTAACATATGTGTGTATTGGCCATTACGAACTGATGCAGATTCACGTAACAGCGCTTTTGTTTTTCCCTCTTGTATTTATTTCAAACAAGCTGGGTAATTATATATGGGGGCTTTATTGCTTTTATATAAGTGTACTGATACTAATGTTTTTGTTCTTCATGAAGTTAGGGGACTCCAGCCAGTTATATCTTTTCCTGGTGCCCCTTACCATAAGCATGCTTATGCTCCTGCAGCGAAAAGAAATTTATATGCATGTTATTAGTTTGCTTGCTATTTATGTTTTGTTTTTACTTACTGTTATCTGTGGGTATATGCTCGATTGGTTTCAAACCGACCTTACTTCCGAAACGATTGCTACGGTGAGAATCATTAATATCACGCTCAGTTCATCTTTAACACTTGTAGTTACCTTTATTATAATACGGCAAAATTTAAAACAGGAACTTGAATTGAGTGCCCTGCTTAGGCAAAAGGAGACTTTGCTTGCAGAGGTTAACCACCGGGTAAAGAACAATATGAATGTAATTACCAGCCTGCTGAATTTGAAAAAGGAATTGTGTTTGACCAATGAGGCACTTGAAGCGCTTGAAGATTCAAAGAACCGGATATATTCAATGGCGCTTATACATCAAAAGGTATACATGGGTAACTCAATTAAAGATGTTAACTTCCAGGATTATGTAAGTGAGTTAGCAAACGAACTGGTTAACTCTTATTCAGCTGAGGATGATGTAAAGCTTAAAATTGAGGTTGATGATTGTTTTATTGCACTTGATTCTGCCATACCGTGCAGCCTTATAATTAATGAAGTGCTTACCAATGCATTGAAGCATGCCTATATGCATGACAGAGCCCTGGAATTATACATCAGTATGAAGAAACATGCTGACGAAATAGAAATGGCAATATCAGACAACGGCCCCGGCCTTACCGATTATGATAGAATGAATAAGGACACATTGGGTATGACACTAATAGATCTGTTATGCAGCCAGCTTGATGCCAAGTACAATTTCACAAATAAAAACGGCCTTGTGTTCAATATGAATTTTGTATTGCAAAAACCTAAGGGGATAAGGGCATTGAAATGATGAGGTTTTTAGTTTCTATATCGTTTGTTCTTTTTGTGATAAGTAGTTTCGGTGCCAGAACTTATAATGATACTGTGCAAAGCAAAAATGACAGTATTCATGTAAGCCCAGATACTCTTCCGCAGTCTTTTATTCTAATTGCTTCTGATGATACAACTAAGAACCAGGAACATGGTCTTATTGGTCTTTTTAAGTCAGTGTTTCTTAATGGCTCAATATCAACTGGCTGGTGGATTGTAATATTGATTGTACTGGCTTATCTGCTGCTCGTTTATCGTAATTATAAAAAAAGAGATAGATCTTCTTAGAGAATTAAGCAAGGCTTTTCCTTCTGCCCCAAATCACTAACGTTGCTATAATATTTATCGCCATCAAGGTAACCGGATATAAAACGGTTATGAGTGAATACTCTGATAAGGCTAATAAGGTAAAGGTACCTGAGAAAGCAAATAAGGCATACATGGCTAATGTTTCGGAATGAGGCTCAATGTACATTTTGCGCAGGGTAGGTAGGAAGCCAACAAAATCAATTACCGACATAAGTATGATAGATAGTAATGTGTCTTTCAGAAAAATATAGACAGCAATAGCAATCAAGGCACCAATAAGGCAAATTGTGTCGAACGTTGTTATATTCTTTGTTCCGTTCTTAATTGATAGTATGCAGGTGAATGCACAGAGTATAGTACCTGTGGCTAAAGACAACACGCCAAAACCTGCATTATTATTTAACATGGCAATGACTACGGTGCCTTGCAGAATAGTCCATATCAACCACGTGTACATATGTGGTGTGGTTATCTTTTTGTAAATATCCCTTATGTACGGAACAAAACAAGCCGAACCAATAATGGCAGCTATAACGCCACAAACTGTTTTTAAATCTATACTCATAATGGCATTAATGTTAAATGTTGAATTCTAAATTTTGAATTAAACGAAAGTCCAATTCTAATTTAAAATTCAACATTCAGCATTCAAAATTCGGCTGTTTACCAAATTACTGCTCTCAAGCTATCAGGCCTGTACATAGCATCACCCTGTTTCACACTGAAAGCAGTGTAAAACTCATTCATGTTTGCCAGTGGGCCAAGTACCCTGAATCTACCAGGCGCATGCGGGTCGGTGTTAACGGCCTGTCTGCTGTATGCCGGGCGTACATTCTGCCTCCACACTTGTGCAAAACCGATAAAGAAACGTTGTTCAGCGGTAAAACCATCTATCACCGGCTCCGGATTTGTTTTTAATTCTTTCTTTAATGCAGCATATGCAATAGTAAGGCCACCTAAGTCGGCTGTATTTTCGCCAATTGTTAAAGCGCCTTTTACATGAACTGAGTCAACCACAAAACCATCGAATTGTTTTATAACAAGGCCCAGTTTGCTGAAGTAATGAACTGAGTCAGCATCGGTCCACCATTTGCGCATGTTGCCATCGCCATCGTATTGGCAACCCTGGTCATCAAAACCATGGGTAAGTTCGTGGCCAATAACCACACCAATACCGCCATAGTTCATAGCATCATCCCTGTTCGCATCAAAGAAAGGGAATTGCAATATACCCGCAGGGAAACAAATTTCATTCAGTGTGGGTTCGTAGTAAGCGTTAACCGTTTGTGGCGACATACCCCATTCAGTGCGATCTACAGGCTTACCAAGCTTGTTCAGGTTATAGTTGAATTTGTAAAGACTCACACGGAAAGCATCTGAAACATAGGCGTCGCCCTTTATCTGCAATGTTGAATAGTCTCTCCATTTGTCAGGATAGCAAAGTTTCAAGGTGATCTTATCTAATTTACCGATAGCAATCTTCTTGGTTTCAGGGCTCATCCAGGTAACGTTGGTAATACGTTCTTTGTAAGCCTCTATCATGTTAACTACCATTTTGTGTACCCTTTCCTTTGTTTCAGGGCTGAAATATTTAGCCACGTACAATTGGCCAACCAGTTCGCCCATAGCAGCATTGGTAGCTTCTACAGAGCGTTTCCAACGTGGTTTCATAACCTTTGTGCCGGTCATGGTCTTGCTCCAGAAAGCAAAATTGATGGCAGTTAAGGTGTCGCTTAATGAATAACGTACTGCTCCACTTGCCATTAAATGTATGCGCATGTGGTTCTTCCACTCGTCAATTGAATGAGATTTAGATAGTGCGCTAATACTCTGCATGAATTTGGTTTGGCCAACAATAACGGTATCAATGTTTTTTAAGCCCAGTGTATCCAAGAAGATTGCCCAGTCAATATCAGGTGTCATCTTCTTCAGCTCTTCAAAGGTCATTTTGTTATAGGTAGCATGCACATTACGTGTCTCGGTAAGGGTCATAGCTGCACTGGCCATTTCGGTTTCCAGGGCCAGGTTGCTTTCAGCATCTTTCTTAGCAGCATCTGGTGTTTCACCTATTTGCTGAAATATTGCTGCTTGGTATTCAACAAATTTCTTGCGGATCATACGCATGCGTGCTGTGGTATCAGTATAATATTCTTTACCGGGTAGTAACAAACCACCTTGTTCAAACCTGCTTACTTCCTTGGTACTTATTTTATCATCTTGCCCAACACCAAAACTGAACATGGTTCTGCTGCCCAACTTCATCAGGTGGGTAACTTCACCCCACATCGTTTTGCTGTCTTTAATGTTGTTGATCTTATCTAATTCAGCCTTTACCGGTGCAATACCATCTTTATTCAGTTTGTTTGAATCAAGAGCTTCAGCATAGTAGTCGCCAACCTTTTGCCGGGTGCTGCCTGCTGTTTTGTTCTTATCAGCAACGGCTTCATTTAAAATGCGATGTACGCGAGTTACATCGGTATCGTTAGCAATATTAAAGCTGCCCCAACGTGCTTCACTTGCAGGTATAGGGTTATTCTTCATCCAGCCACCATTTACATATTCATAAAAATCGTTGCTTGGTTTTACGGTAGTATTAAAGTCGGCCAGGTCAACCTCACCTTTATACTTTTCATCAGCCGGCTGACCGCCGATCCATGATACCAATACAATAGAAGCACCTGCTGCAGCTAAGGCAAGCGTGTAGTTTACTTTCTTCATGATTTCTGTTTTTATTTTATAGGGCGGTTAAAGCTTAAAACAACTTTTCTTCTTCCAGGAAGTGCGTGTTATAATCACCGGCTAAGAACCTTTTGTTCTCCATCAGTTTTAAATGGAAAGGAATAGTAGTCTTTATGCCTTCGATCACAAACTCTTCCAACGCACGTTTCATTTTAGCTATTACCTCTTCCCTCGATTGGGCAACGGTAATAAGCTTAGCGATCATTGAATCGTAGTTTGGCGGAATAGAATAACCTGCATACACATGCGTGTCTACACGTATTCCATGGCCACCCGGTACGTGAAAGTTAAGTATTCTGCCTGGAGACGGACGGAACCCGTTTGCAGGATCTTCTGCATTGATACGGCATTCCATTGCATGCATTTGCGGGAAATAGTTCTTGCCCGATATTTTAATTCCGGCAGCGATCTTTATCTGCTCGGCAATAAGGTCGTAGTTAATTACTTCTTCAGTTATAGGATGCTCAACCTGAATACGGGTGTTCATTTCCATAAAGTAGAAGTTGCGGTGTTTGTCAACCAGGAATTCAACAGTACCTACACCTTCGTAGTTAACCGCTTCGCCTGCTTTTATGGCAGCCTCTCCCATTTTTTTACGCAGCTTGTCGGTCATAAACGGAGAAGGAGTTTCTTCTACCAGTTTCTGGTGACGGCGTTGTATCGAGCAATCCCTCTCTGAAAGGTGGCATACTCTTCCATATTGGTCACCTGCAATTTGTATTTCAATATGGCGTGGCTCTTCCAGGAATTTTTCCATATACATGCCATCGTTGCCGAACGAAGCTTTTGCTTCCTGGCGTGCCGATTCCCATGCATGTTCAATCTCTTCTTCCTTCCATATTACACGCATACCCTTGCCACCACCACCGGCAGTAGCTTTCATCATTACCGGGTAACCAATCTTCTTTGCTGTTTTTTTAGCATCAGCAAGGTCTTTCAATAAACCATCGGAACCGGGAACAACAGGCACACCTGCTTTTTTCATGGTTTCCTTGGCGGTAGATTTGTCACCCATTGCCTCTATCATGGCAGGTGATGCGCCAATAAATTTTATTTTATGCTCTTCGCAAATGTGCGAGAACTTAGCATTCTCTGAAAGGAAACCATAACCCGGATGTATAGCATCGGAGTTGGTAATTTCAGCTGCTGAAATAATATTAGGTATTTGCAGGTATGAATCTTTACTTGGCGGAGGTCCGATACAAACAGCCTCGTCAGCAAAGCGAACGTGCAAACTATCTTTATCGGCAGTGGAATAAACGGCAACTGTTTTTATGCCCATTTCTTTGCAGGTGCGTATTACACGCATAGCAATTTCTCCCCTGTTTGCTATAAGTATTTTCTTAAACATCTCTGTACTCTTTTTTGGAGTAATGGTTTTTTCCTTGCGTGTGCCCGAAGAAACCTTAACTATTCTTGCCACAATCAGCTAGGATCTATAAGTAATAAAGTCTGGTCGTATTCAACAGGTGATGCATCGTTGGCAACCACCTTCACCACAGTGCCCGATACTTCTGCTTCAATTTCGTTGAACAGTTTCATGGCTTCTATAATGCAAATAACTTTACCTTTTTCGATCTTATCGCCCACATTCACAAATGGTGGCTTATCTGGTCCTGAGGAACGGTAGAAGGTACCGATCATAGGAGATTTTATAGTAATATATTTTGAGTCGTCGGCTTTTGGTGCAGCAGGCGCGGCAGCAATTGGAGCAGCGGCAACAGGCGCAGCGGGAACAGCAACAGGTGCTGGAGCAGCAGTAACCTGAACAGGTACTTGTTGTACTTCAGTACCGGCTCTTGAGGTTTTAATAACCAGTTTAATATCTTTTGTTTCCAGTTCCACTTCTGAAACGTTGGCTTTGGAAACAAAACGAATGAGTTCTTCTACTTCTTTAATATTCATATAAATTTCGTTTAAGAGTTCTTATGACAAATACAAATATAAAAAATTAGGGTAATCAGTTATTGATTGCCCACTTAACATATATTGCGCCCCATGTAAATCCTCCGCCAAAGGCTGAAAGAATAATATTGTCGCCTTTTTTTAACTTATCCTGGTATTCCCATAAACATAGTGGAATAGTGCCTGATGTAGTGTTGCCGTATTTATGTATGTTCAACATCACCTTGCTATCCGGCAATTCCATTCTTCGGGCAACCGCTTCTATAATACGTTTATTTGCCTGGTGCGGAACCAACCATGCCACATCATCGGGCTTAAGGTTGTTACGTACCATCATCTCTGCAGATACGTCTGCCATTTGTTTAACGGCAACTTTAAATACCGCTTGTCCTTCCTGGTAAACAAAGTGTTCTTTCTTTTCTACCGATTCAATACTTGGTGGTTTTACCGAGCCACCTGCTTTCTGGTATAAATGTACACGTCCCGATCCGTCAACCTGGTGTTTGAAATCGAGTATGCCATAGCCTTCCGTATTTGGTTCCAATAGAACAGCACCGGCGCCATCGCCAAATATTACACAAGTAGAACGGTCAGTATAATCGATAATAGATGACATTTTGTCGACACCCACCACTACAACTTTTTTATGTGCACCACTTTGCACAAACTGTGCGCCTGTGGTAAGTGCATATATAAAGCCTGAACATGCAGCATTAATATCAAAGCTCCATGCATTTTTTGCACCTACTTTATCACTTACAATATTTGCGGTTGCCGGAAATATATAATCGGCAGTAACAGTTGCTACAATAAGCAGATCAATTTCTTCGGCCGATATTCCTCTTTTCTTTAATAGCTTGTTAACAGCTTCAACAGCCATTACCGATGCACCTTGTTCTTTGCCCTTTAATATTCTTCTTTCCTTTACACCTGTACGTGAGGTTATCCACTCGTCGTTGGTGTCAACCATTTGCGAAAGTTCATGGTTGGTTAATATGTAATCAGGAAGGTAGCCTTCTACAGCGGTTATGGCAGCGGTAATTGGCATTGTTCGTTAAGGGTTAAAAGCTTTTTTAATTTTTTCAGCTAAGCCTGCTTCAGCCATATTTTTGGTGAGCAGTATCATATTTTTGGTTGCTATTTCATTTGAAATGCCGTGGCCAATAACAACCGTAGAGTTGACACCTAAAAATGGTGTGCCTCCATATATTTCATAATTGAACCGGTCAAAGAACGGGTCAGATATTTTTCTTTTCTTCATCAGCTTATAAAAAGCTTCAGCTTCTTTCAGTACCACATTTCCAACAAAGCCTTCACATACTACCACATCGGCTGAACCTGCATCAAACAAATAACGGGCCTCAATGTTGCCAACGAAGTTTATGTTCTTCATTTCCTTCATCATTTCATGCGCTGCCTGTGCTACAAGGTTGCCTTTTTCCTCTTCTTCACCAATGTTCAGCAGGGCCACTTTCGGGTCTTCAATATTATAAACGTATTTGGAAAACATTTTTCCTAATACGGCAAACTGACAAAGCACTTCGGGCCTGCAATCGGCATTACTGCCTACGTCGAGCAATATGCCAACACCACCGTCTTCCTTAGGGACAATGGTTGCAATACAAGGACGTTGAAGCCCTTCAATAGTTTTAACACTGTATAGTGCACCAACCATCATAGCGCCTGTACTGCCATTGCTGGCAAATGCATCAAGGTCTTTACTTTTTAATAGTTGAAAACCAAGCCCGATACTTGAGTTTGGCTTGGCACTTATAGCACGCAAAGGAGATTCAGACATTTCAATTACCTCGGTAGTATGAATAATGTCGAAATTTTCTTCGCCTGCATTATGTTCTTTCAACAGGGGAACAATCTTATCGCGATCGCCGATAAGCACAAGTCTTACACTGGCAGGTAACTCGCGAAAAGCAAGTACTGCTCCGCCTACAGTAGTTTTAGGGGCATAGTCGCCCCCCATTATATCCAGTCCTATTCGCACCGGTTATTAATTAAACTATTTGCAAATATCATAGGGCCCTGCATTTATGCAGAAACACTCTTTTCTATTGCTTGTTTGCCTTTGTAAAAGCCGCACTCAGGGCATACACGGTGGCTAAGCACAGGAGCGCCGCAGTTGGTACATGTGGTTAATGTAGATGCAACTGCTTTATAGTTGGTCCTGCGTTTTCTTCCACGACTTTTTGAGTGTCTTCGTTTAGGATGTGGCATAGTTGTTTGGTTTTAATTTAATTGTTCTGGTTCTTCTTCTTCAGTGCTGGAAGATCGTTTGTTGCTGTTTATAATGTACTGTTCCTCACTGCTTTTCTCTACTTCCAGTTTCTTTAATTTTTTTAATACTTCTTCATTGCATGCCCGTTTTCCATCCTTGTTTATAGGGTGAATTTTTTGCATGGGCAGCGAAAGTACAACATATTGGTAAACAAATGGCGCAATATCTACGTCTTTTTCTGCATTTGTCAGGGTAATCATTTCATCTTCCTCCTGGTGTTCCCTTCCTTCGCTCTTCACAATCAGCTGACGCTCAAGCTTTGTGCTCATATTAAAATCGTCTCCGCAACGGTCGCATGTAACGTTTAAGGTACCCTCTATATTGAAATGGAACATAATAATAGAAGAGTTCTTATTAAAGGTAATAACAACCCGCAGATCTGCCTCATGAATATCATCATAATTGTTCTCGCGAAACAGCTCCCCGTCTATCGTAAACAGGAAGCTATGTTCCCCGTTTTTAAGGGCGGCAAGCGAAATAATGCAGGCAGTATCTTTAATTCTCACTTTTTTTGTAAAAAACGCTGCAAAAGTATGATTTTTTTTTGAATCCGGGGCTAATTTCCTTACAGTAGCTTTTCCCTGAAGAATTGAAGGTATTCGTCAGCCTTTTTGTGGTTGAACATAATACGGAAATTGGTCTGTGTCGTATAGAATACCTGGTATGAGTTTACGGTTAGTTTGCTAAAAATATCGCCATCGGCATTCAAGAACTGGTAATAATTCTTCACTTTGTCAATGCTGTTAAATGTTTTCATTACAATCATTAACTGATTGGCATTCAGAAATATTTCCTCAGATTGCAAATTGTCCTGGCTAAATGTTTTACTATTCATATCGGCCAGATGCGCCTTAATTGAGTTTATTTTTTGAGTTTCCTTGGCATCAACAAGTAATACATATAGGTAAACACTATCAGATGCCGAGCTATAGGTAACAGTCGTGTCTTTAGCAACAGCAGCCTTTGGCTTGCGGTTAAGGTAATCGAGTATTGATTGGGCCAGGAATTTAACTGAATCTTTAGGGTACATTACCGTTACCCTTGTAAGAGCGGTTTTATAGGCCTCTATACCTTGGGTTGAACCAATTGCAATAGCATGTAAATAAGCAAACTTTGGCGTAAGTTCATTTTCAGGGAACAATGAGTCGGCTTGCTGGCAATTGTTTAATACCTGCAAAAAATTCTGGGCATCATACGACTGAACAGTGGCAGTATAAAGGCGGGCTATTTCCTGCTTGCTTGCTTCCCTATCACTGGCATATTTGGCAGGGTCTTTTATCAATTTGGCATACTGTGAGTCTGGATACTTATCCAGAAGCAAGTTTTTATAATAGTTAGCACGGTCGTCATTGTGGACAGCCGTATATATACGATAGAGTTCGTAATATACCAAAAGCTTATACTTATTATCTGGGAAACGGCTAAGCAATTCTTCAAATTCTGCCGATGATTTACGGTAGTTGTGCAGGTATTCTTTATAAATAGCCCCTGCGTTGTAATACGCGTCAATAAGGCTATCTACTGATTTTTTCATTTTTGCATCGCTTAGCGGCAGGTTTTTCATGTAATAAGCAGCATTGTACTTATCCTTCGTAGAATCCTTTAACGCTTTTCCTCCTTTACTTCCTGTTTTTGCCGACGCTGTTTTGGCACTATCAGTTTTACCACTCAGTGTATCGAGCGCCAGTTTATTGGCATTAGCTATTTTTTTACTTCTGCGCCAGTCATCCTCCAAAGGCCTGTTGCCCCATTTCTGGTTAAATTCGTTAATACCTTGCTGTAAGGCGCTGGGATTATAGAAATACCATTTGCCATTGGCTGCTGCTGTGGTACTTGTATTGCCATTTGCATTATTCGCTGAATTCTGGGCATCAAGTTCTTTTTGTTTTTTATCGGCTTCAGCCTGTTTTTCTTTGCTTATAATATCAGCAATGTATTTATCCATATCGGCCTTGCTCATTTTAGCTACGCGTTGTACGCTGTCCTGAAAGGTGATAATATCGAGGTAAGTAACCAGCTTTTGCAGGTTTTCTTTTTTTGCTACAATAGAATCGCGCCCGCGGTATTTTTTAGGAAGTGATGTTAAAGTACTATCGAAATACTTTTTAGAACGTACATATTCTTCTTTGTAGAAATTAAAATTAGCCAGGTCGAGGTATGAAATTGCTTTTTGAAGCGGGTTAGTTGTACTGGCTCTGACAGATTTATTAAGCAGGGTAATGCCTTGTGCTGTATCACCTTCCTTCATAGCAATTTTGGCAAGTGCGTAGTATATCTGGTCTCTTTCATCAATATACTTGGTGGGCTTAAGCATCTTGGTCAATTCTTTTTTCACCTTTTCGTTCTCTTTGTCTCCGCCCATAAATAATAATGCCCTGAAAATGGTGGCTTCAAAGTCGAGGTCGGGAGTAGGGTTGCTTTTTAATGTTTTTCCATAGTA
>DATHNG010000037.1:0-15071 GCA_035486275.1 Bacteroidia bacterium | reverse complement strand
TCGATCCACGAATCAGGCTAAAATAAGTACGCAATGAGAAAGAAGATTGTAGCAGGGAATTGGAAAATGAATAAAACCTATTCTGAATCTGTGCCCCTGTTGTATGAAATAAAAGACCTGTTATTTAAAAGCAAAAAAGGTGAATCGGTACTTAAAGTCATTATACCTCCCTCATTATACATTCACGATTTTTACGAAACCACAAAGGGCCTTAAGAATGTATTCGTGGGTGCACAGAATTGTTCTACTGAAGAGTCAGGTGCATATACTGGCGAAATTTCTGCCGGTATGATAAAATCAGTTGGTGGAAATTATATCATTATTGGTCACTCGGAGCGCAGGAGTTATTTCAACGAAACGCATGAAGCACTGAAAAAGAAAACAGATATTACCCTTAAGCATGGTCTGCAACCTATATTCTGTGTAGGTGAAACAAAAGACAAGCGCGAGGCTAATGAACATTTCAAAGTGGTAGAAGCGCAGATTACTGACAGCATATTTCACTTGATACCCGATGAGTTTAAAAAAGTAATTATTGCATACGAACCTGTTTGGGCTATAGGTACCGGGCTTACGGCAACATCAGCCCAGGCACAGGAAATGCATCACTTTATCCGCTCCCTTATCGAAAACAAATATGGCAGGGTACTGGCGCAGGAAATGTCGATTTTGTATGGTGGTAGTTGCAATGAAAAAAATGCGGCTGAACTATTTGCATGCCCTGATGTTGATGGCGGTCTTATTGGCGGTGCAGCACTAAAGGCAAAAGAATTTGTAGAAATCATACACTCCTTCCCTCAATGAAACTGATAAAAAAGCTTTCGCTCGTTTTAGTTCTTATTTGCAGTTTCAACATTGTACATGCACAAGAAGGTAAAATAAAAATATTCACTCCCGATTCAGTTGCATTTATCAGTGACCTGCAAACCTACATGGAAGCAAGCATGTCGAGCCATGCCGACGAAAAAGATTTTTTGAAAAAATTCGTCCTGTTATGGAAAAGTCCTGCTTACGCATCGTATCTTAAACAGGCTACTTACACTATTTCAAACGAAATGCTGACCCGTAAAATTCCGGCATTTCCTTCCTACCAGAGCTTTCTTTCTGCTATGGTTAACTTTGCAAATTCAGGCTTATCACAAGATCAATTCAACCAATGGATGACATCGCTGGAAAAACTAGTCAAGCTCAGGCCTTTTACTAACCTGAACACCTTCCTGAGCATGAGTGAGAGTTTATTCGGCTCAAACATGATGTTCAAATCGCCAACCATTTCCTGGAGCGCTAACAAAAGTACCTTCACTTTTAAAAGTGATAGTGTGCCGCAGGTAGTATTCAGTGGAATTAATTTAAAATGTACCAATGAGCGGAATGATACAGTTGTAGTATACAATACCAATGGAGTATTCTATCCACTGAAAGGAGTTTGGGTTGGAAAGGGCGGGAAGGTAGATTGGGTGCGTACTGGCCTTGATGCTAATACAGTTTATGGCGAACTAAGCAATTATACCGTCGTGTGCAAACAAGGTGGCTTTGTTGCTGATTCAGTTATTTTCTGGAATAAAAACTATTTTGATAAACCATTACAGGGAAAAGTTATTGAAAGAAATGTTTCTGAAGCAAGCGGAAAAGAAACATACCCGCGTTTTGTATCATACGGAAAACGTTTTGCCATACCTAACCTGACGGATGATGTAACGTATAATGGCGGTTTTTCAATGAGAGGGAGGCGTTTTGTGGGTTCAGGCACACCACAGGAACCTGCCCAGCTTATATTTAAACGTGCAGGCAAACCTTACCTTATTACATCTTCAACTGAATACGGTATAACCAAAGACCAGATTATGGCCGATGACGCCAGCATTGTAATACACGTTAACGATACTGATTCTATTTATCATCCGGATGTACAGGTGGTTTATAATATTGCAAAAAAACATCTTTCTTTAATTCGCTCTGACCAGGGGCTTTCACAAACACCTTATTTCGACTCATACCATAAAGTAAATATGTTCTTTGAAGAATTATCATGGAATACCGACCAGCCAAAAATGGAATTCCGAATGCTGGAAGGCGCATCGCAAAGCGTTGCCGATTTTGAATCGGCTGACTTCTTCAGGCCGGAGCTATTTGATAAGTTTACTTCAAGCGGATCGAACAGTATAATGATGATTGCACAATATTCAAAAGCTGCTCAGGGGCATGATTTTTTAGTTAGTGATATTGCAAGCTATATGCATGCTACGTCAGATGATATACGTCCTGTTATTATGAAATTGGCTACAGTTGGACTATTAATGTATGATATACCGAGTGATATGGTACACGTACAGGACAGGTTGTTCAGGTTTATAAGTGACAAGAACCAGAAAACCGACTACGACGTAATTGACTACCACTCAGAGAACCCCGGAAGAGGTGTTGATAATGGCATAATGGACCTTTTGACCAATGACATTACCCTACAAGGTGTTAAGGTTATTATTGTAAGTGATTCAGAGAACGTTTATATATATCCGAAAGACCAGCAGGTTATTCTGCACCGAAACAGAAACTCAACGTTTGGCGGTAATGTGCATGCCGGCCGTTTCGATTTTTATGGCAAGCATTTTGAATTCAACTACAATGATTTCAAAATTAAAATGAACATGACCGACTCGATCCGTATACAGGCAGAGTCATTTACAGCTAACTCACAGGGACAGAAAACACTTGTGCCTGTAAAGAGTGTTATTGAACACGTAAGTGGTGAAATAGCCTTAGACCAACCATTTAACAAATCGGGCATTAAGCCGTATCACCAATACCCTATTCTAACAAGTGATACTAATTCATTTGTATTCTATAACCGTAAAACAGTTCAGGGAGGAGTGTATAAAAAAGATAATTTTTACTTCAAGCTTGACCCATTTGTTATTGATAGTTTGAACAGATTTACTAATGCCGGCCTTCACTTTGCCGGAACTTTTGCATCAGCTGATATTGTACCTGAAATGCGCGAAACACTAAGGTTGCAACCTGATTATTCACTTGGTTTTGTGCATGACGCACCTGAAGATGGACTTGCTCTGTATGGCGGTAAAGGTAAATTATTCAGTAAACTGAAATTGAGTAACGAAGGGTTAAAGGGTGACGGAACTATTAATTATGTTACTTCAGTTTCCAAATCAAACGATTTCCGTTTCTATCCGGATTCAATGAATGCTACTACCAATAAATATACCATAAACGAACAGAAATCACCCCCTGAATTCCCTCCGATGACTGCCGATACTGTATATGAACATTGGATGCCGAAACTTGACCACATGTATATTAACGACATAAAATATCCTTTCATTTGTTATACCAATCAAAGCATATTCCATGGTAAACTCGATCTTACACCTGACCTGTTATCAGGTAATGGTGAAATAGATTTCCTGAAAGCGAGTTTGACCTCAAAGCTTATGAAGTTCTACCAGCATAGGTTTACTGCAGATACAGCTGACTTTACCCTCGAAGCCACGAACAATTCAGGTATAGCATTTGCAACGAATAACATGAATTCAGAAATCGATTTTGAGAAAAAAATGGGTGAGTTCAAATCGAACGGAGGTGGCTCGGTTGTTAAGTTTGTTGAAAATGAATACATAGCATTTATGGACGAGTTCAAATGGTTCATGGACCAGGATGCCTTGGAATTAAGTTCAAGCAAAAAACAAACGGTTCAAACTCAGGGAAAAGAACTACAGTTCTCGGGTGCTAAGTTTATTTCGGTTGATCCTAAGCAGGATTCTCTGCAATTTATTGCTCCTTCTGCTCAATTCAGTTTGAAAGACCTACTTATACGGGCACATAAAGTTCCGTTCATCAACGTAGCCGATGCACAAATCACACCAGACAGTGGTAAGGTGCTTATACATGAAAAAGCGGTAATGGAACCTTTGATTCATGCAGAAATACTTGCCAACACGGTTACCAAATACCATCACTTATATAATGCCGACCTGAGTATTACATCACGTAAAGCATATAGTGGCTCAGGATATTATGATTATGTGGATGAAATAAAGAATAAGAAATCGATATACTTTAACAACATTCACGTAGACACTACTCACCAAACAGTTGCAAACACCACTATCAACGACTCTGCTCACTTTAACCTGAGCCCTAATTTCAGTTACAAGGGTAATGTAACCTTAAAGGCAACCAATCCTTTTCTGTACTTCGATGGTGAAGCACGTATCATGCATCAATGTAATGAATTGAAAATAGCATACGTGAAGTTTGCTTCGCAGATCGATCCGAACAATGTACAGATACCAATTGTAAGTCAACCTGTAAACGAAAGCAATATAGCATTGGCTGCATCCCCGATATTGGCAGTAACCGATTCTATGCATATGTACGGCGCATTCCTGTCGCCAATAGTTAATGGCAAAAAAGATAATGTAATATTGATAGATAGCGGCTATTTGGCGTTTGATAAACCAACACAAGAGTACAGAATATCGAGCACTGAAAAATTGATAGAACAATCGCTGCCTGGCAATTATGTGAGCCTTGATACACGTCGATGCATTGAAACAGCAGAAGGTGTCCTTAATCTTGGCCCTGATTATGGCAACGTTGACATGCAAACAGTTGGTACCATGACTGATTATTTAGTTCGCGATTCGGTAGAAGCTAAAATAATGGTGATGCTAAACTTCTTCTTTGATGATGGCGCCCTGGATAAAATGGCAGCCGACTTTACAAACATGGGAAGCCTGAAGCCAATTGATGTTACCAATAAGGACGTGCAGAAGAACCTGCGTCAGTTGATGGGTAAAGATGCGGCCGATAAATTTATTACACAGTTAACTCTGTACGGAACGGCAAAAAAAATACCTAAGGAAATTCAATCTCAGTTATTCTTCAGCCAGTTGGATATGAAATGGAATAACCAAACGCGCTCATATGTTTCGGATGGAAAGATTGGCGTGGGAAGCGTTGGCAAGACATTTGTAAATAAGCTTTGCGATGGAAAAATAGAATTCAAGAAACACCGCGGCGCCGATGAAATCAACATATACATAGAACTTGATTCGCAACATTGGTATTACTTCAATTATGTAAATGGCTTCATGCAGGTCATGTCGTCGAACAATGATTTCCTTACTGCAATTTCATCACTTAAACCTGATAAGAGAGAAACTAAGACAGATAAAGGCAAATACACATTCAACGTTTCTACCTCAAATAAGAAGACCATTTTTTTACGGAAATTCTCAACCGACAGCGGTGGTGATAATGGCGGCGGAGGCGGAAATTAAGAAAACTGCCAAGGATTCCCATAACCTGTATATCGATTTCCTGAGAGGGATATCTATACTTCTTGTACTCGTTCTGCATTTCAATCTTGCGTATCATTTACATCATAGTTTCCTAGGCACAATATTGCCAAATGTAGTATTAGATGGCCTGTATAATGGTAACTACGGCGTGGTTATGTTCTTTGTTATTTCAGGCTTCCTTATTACCTCGCGCTCGCTCGACCGGTATGGCAGTTTGAGTAATATCAATATCAGCAGCTTTTATATTATGCGTTTCGCCCGCATTTTTCCCTCTATGGTATTGGTACTTCTGCTTGTTGTTCTACTGGCACAAACACCGCTTACTATTTTTCAAAACAGCGCTAAGGCAAATGTGTCAATGTTCACTACCGTTCTGTCAGTTGTAACATGCTGGCACAATATACTTATGCAAAGTGCAGGCTATTTTAACTACTGCATCAATATACTTTGGTCATTATCGGTTGAAGAGGTTTTCTATTTTGCATTCCCACTTATATGCATCTTTTTTAAGAAAACTCAATTCATTATCCCTATCTGGGTTGCATTAATAATTTGGGCACCTATTTACCGGCACTTACATAGCGATGATGAAATCATTTCCCTATATGGATATTGGTCCTGCTTTGATGGTATTGCATTGGGTTGCCTTGCGGCTGTGTTAGTAAAGCGTTTCCAATTTTATGGTATAATTGCCAAGCTGGCTGCCATAATCGCAAGTATGGTAATGGTGTTTATTTATTTCTATGAAGGTATAAATGCGAATGTGGTTTTTGGTATATCAATCATGTCAATTTGTACAGCTGTATTGCTTGTTGTTACATACAATAAAAAGCCAATATGCTTAGTTTCAAATAAATTGGCAGGTATTGTATGCTGGTTCGGCAGAAAGAGCTATGAGCTTTATTTGTTCCATATAATTATACTTGCTTTAATGCGCTCATGCCTTAGTCGCGACCAATTACCCGATCATACAAAGTTAGTATGGTTACTTGTTTTCTTTAGTGCATCGGCCTTAGTAGCCTATCTTATTTCCCGCTTTTATTCAGAGCCTTTGAATAAAAAAATCAGGAAATCACTTATCCTGAATAAATAAGAATCATCATATACTAAGACGGAAATTTTACCGTTATCTATCTATTCTTAACCGCTAAATCCTTCACTATGAAAAAATTTATTCTACTCTGTCTCTCATTTCTTATTGCCCCTATTATCGATGCACAAACACCAACATTTCAAAAAATGTATGGTGGCCCTTCATGGGAACTAGGCCAAAGTGTATGCCAACTTAGCGACGGAGGGTATATAACATCAGGCCGTACAAGCAGCTATGGGCATGGTGAAGAAGATGCTTATATGGTAAGGGTAGACGCATATGGAGATACGCTCTGGACAGAAGAGCTAGGCGGCCCACTCGACGATTACGGGTATACTGTACGTATTGCTTCAGATGGGGGATACCTGGTATCCGGGCATACGGAAAGTTTTGGTCATGGAGATTGTGATGGCTGGATGTTCAAACTTGATTCAACCGGTAAATTAATGTGGATGAATACCTATGGAACTGCTTTAAGTGAAGTAACGAGCTCTTTCAATTTCACTAATGATAATGGCTACATTTTAATCGGATATCATGGCACTGAATCTGATTCTACGGGTTGGGTGTACATGGTAAAGACCGACATAAATGGCGATACACTTTGGACAAAACATTATGGTACTGCCGTTTCATCAATGGGCTATTACGTATGCCAAACTGCAGATAGTGGTTATGTATTTACTGGTTACAGCGCAGGGTATGCATATAATAATATGGATATGATATTAGGAAGAACAGATAAGAATGGGAACTTAAGATGGCTAAAGACCTATGGTGGTGATAGTGATGAACAGGCTTATAGCATGGTTATTACTCCTGATGGTGGTTTTATTATTGCAGGCTATACACACAGTTTTGGTGCAGGAGACGATGACGGGTATGTTATAAGAACAGATGCTGGAGGAAATACGATCTGGGCAAAAACATACGGGGGCGCAAAACAAGATAGATTCAACCATATTGAACCCACAATAGATGGTGGCTACATTCTTAGTGGCCAAACCAAGAGTTATGGTGCCGGCGGGGCTGACGTATATGTTGTAAAAATTGATTCTGCCGGTAACCAGCAATGGATGCAAACCTACGGTGATCAATATGATCAGGTAAATGGTTCTATCAAGCAATGTGCCGATAGTGGCTACATAATTGTTGGTAGCAGCAGTAAAGCATCAGGAGATTATGATGAACTTCTCATAAGAACTGATAAAAATGGGGACATGGTTACTGGTGTACCCGGCATTATTCAAAACAGTTATATTATTAAAGCGTATCCAAATCCGTTTACACGATCAACTTCATTTGATATTCCTGAAGGATTGAAAGCAAATAAGATATCCCTTACCCTCTATGACTTAACGGGCAAAAACATTTTCACACGTGAAAACATATCGAATGAAAATACCCTGAGTATAGAAAAAGGTAGCCTGTTGCCCGGTACATATTTTTATACTTTTACTTGCGAGGGCAAAGTAGTAAGTAATGGGAAGATATTATTAACTGATTAGCCTATTATAGTGGTTAATACCAATAGATTTTCAATTTAACGCAAGCACTCCCGACAAACTTGCTATTTTTGAGTAATTATTGGTAAATCATTATTTATGAGAATTGTAAAATTCCGTTACCTGGTTGCGCTATTCCTTTGCGCAATATTCACAGACCTGTCAGCACAAATGTATAGTCCTTCACTCTTCAATTGTATGAAGTGGCGGATGATCGGCCCCTATCGTGGTGGCCGAACAGTAGGCGCCTGTGGTATTACCGACCAACCCAACGTGTTTTACATTGGTGTGAATGATGGTGGTGTATGGAAAACAAATGATGCCGGCAGAACATGGAACCCGATATTCGATGACCAACCAACCGGTTCAATAGGAGATGTGGCCGTAGCACCTTCAAACCCGAATGTAATTTATGTGGGCAGTGGTGAAGGCATTCAACGCCCCGATCTTTCAGTTGGTGATGGAATGTACAGATCAACCGATGCCGGAAAAACATGGACACACCTTGGTTTAACCGATGGGCAGCAAATTGGCGGGCTTGCAGTTGACCCAAAAGATGAGAACAAGGTTTTTGTTGCAGTGCTTGGCCATCCATACGGAGCGAATGCTGAAAGGGGAGTTTACCGTACTACAGATGGAGGAAAGAATTGGGAGAAAATTTTATTCGTTGACGAAAATACAGGAGCCGTACAAGTTACAATTGACCCTGCCAATACAAAAATTGTGTACGCTGATATGTGGATGGCAAGAAATGCTCCCTGGGAGAACGGATATTTGGCGGGGCCGAAAAGCGGTTTATATAAATCGGAAGATGGAGGCACCACATGGAAAAAACTGACAACCGGTTTACCAACCGGTGAAGAAGGGTTGGGCAGAATTGGTTTTGGCATTGCCCCAAGCAACCACAATCGCCTGTATGCAACTGTTTATTCAAAAGATAGTGGAGGAGTTTATCGCAGTGATGATGCCGGTAACTCTTGGAAGAAATTAAGTTCAGATATACGTTTATGGGACCGCGGTGATGACTTTGCTGAAATAAAAGTTGACCCTAAAAATGCCGATATAGTGTATGATGTAAATGTTGTGGTATGGAAATCGGTTGATGGTGGTAAAACATGGACCGGCTTTAAAGGCGCGCCCGGCGGAGATGATTACCACAGACTTTGGATCAATCCGAACAACTCAAAAATAATGCTGCTTGCCGGTGACCAGGGTGCGGCCGTGACTGTAAATGGCGGTGAAACATGGAGTTCCTGGTATAATCAGCCTACTGCACAACTATATCATGTAAGTGCCGATAATGCATTCCCATATAATTTATACAGTGGCCAGCAGGAAAGTGGCTCCGTAGGAATTGCATCGCGTGGAAATGATGGAGGTGTTACTATGCGTGACTGGCACCCTGTGTCGGCTGAGGAATATGGATATGTGGTGGCTGATCCGAAAGATCCTAACATAGTTTATGGCGGTAAAATAACAAGGTATGACAAGCGCACAGGGCAGGTTCAGGATATTTCTCCCGACCCAACCCACTCCAGTAAATATCGTTTCCTAAGAACAGCACCCATTGTATTTTCACAAATAGATAACAGAGTCATGTACTTTGCAGGGAATGTTATTTTCAAAACAAATAACCAGGGAAATACATGGCAAACCATCAGCCCTGACCTTACACGCAGCACGTACGATGTTCCGCCAAGCATGGGTGTGTATGCCGCTGATTCATTAAAAACACAAGCAAGGCGAGGTGTTATTTATACACTTGCTCCATCACCTGTAGATAGTAATACCATCTGGGCCGGTACCGATGATGGCTATATACAGGTAACCAGGGATGGTGGCAAAACCTGGAACAATGTAACTCCTGAAGGGTTACCATGCTGGAGTAAAATTTGCCTGATGGATGCAAGCCATACCGATTTGAATTGCGCATATGCAGCCGTAAATTCTTCAAAGCTCGACGATCTTCGCCCGCATATTTATATGACTACTGATGGTGGCAAATCATGGAAAGAGATTATAAATGGTTTACCTAATGACCCGATAAATGTTGTAAAGGAAGACCCTATAAGAAAAGGGCTTTTATTTGCCGGTTCTGAAACAGCCGTCTATGTATCATTCGATAATGGCGGGCATTGGCAGTCATTGCGCCAGAATATGCCTGCTACATCCATACGCGATCTTATTATAAAAGACAATGACCTGTGTGTTGCAACACATGGCCGTTCGTTCTGGATACTGGATGACATTACTCCACTCAGGCAATTGACAGGCGATGCTGTGGAACAACCTGCAATTCTTTATTCTCCTGAACCGGCCTATCGTGTACGTTGGGATATGTATCCTGATACACCTATGCCAGCTGATGAACCTGCCGGGCAAAATCCACCTGACGGTGCAATTATTGATTATTATTTAGGATCAAATGCCAGTGCTGAAGTTACACTGGATATTACTGATTCTGCAGGTAAAGTGGTAAGGCATTTCAGTAGCAAGGATACTATGTATAAAATACCTGATGTAAATATTCCACTGTATTGGATACGCCCTCAGCAAATACTTTCAGCTGATTCCGGCTCACACCGTTTTCTATGGGATATGCGTTATGCACCCCTCAATGTTCCTGCCGAGTATCCTATTTCTGCAGTGGTTGGCGAAACTGCACCACAGCCTTCGGCTCCCTGGGTAATGCCTGGCAAGTATACTGTAACCTTAACCACAGGTGGAAAAGCTTACTCGCAAACGTTGACCGTAAAAACAGATCCCAGGGTAAAAACATCTACGGAAGGGCTGCAATGGCAATTCAAATTATCGTATACCTGTTATACCGATAGAGGCTATACCGTTCCTGCCCTTAAACAACTGACAGCCATACAAGCGCAGGTGAAAGTTTTACTTGATAAGACAACTGGTTCTATCTTTGATTCACTGAAAGCTTTCTCAGGCAGATGCAACAAAGTAAATATGGGAACAATAGATGGAAAACTAAAAATACTTTTTGATGGTTTGCAGGGTGCTGATGTTTTACCTACCTTACAGTATGCCGAATCGGTAAAGATCACTCAGTTTGGTTATGGCCTGATGTGGGCACGATGGGAAGATTTGAAAAAATCATTGGTCATTATAAATGCTGAACTTCAGGCTTCTAATATTCCACCTATTCGTTATTGACAGAACATGAAAGCTAACATCGAAGAAACAGATCTTAAGCGGGTTGTTATAATAGGTGGAGGTTTTGGCGGATTAAAGCTTGCTAAATCGCTTTCAAAAAAAGAGTTCCAGGTTGTATTAATTGACAGGAATAATTACCACCAGTTTCAGCCTTTGTTTTACCAGGTGGCAACGGCAGGGCTCGAACCCAGCGCTATTGCATTTCCTTTCCGTAAAGCATTCCAGGGCGAAAAGCACATGCATATCCGCATTACTGAAGTGAATTCAGTTAACACAAAAGAGAATTATATGAATACAGGCATAGGAAGGATAAACTACGATTTTCTTGTGCTTGCTACAGGCGTTGATACTAATTTCTTTGGCAACCAAAAAATAATAGCGAATGCAATGCCTATGAAATCGGTTAGCGAGGCATTAGGAATACGGAATAAGATATTAGAGAACTATGAACTGGCAATAGGCACCGAAGATAAAGAAGAACAAAAGGCACTGATGAATATTGTAGTAGTCGGCGGAGGGCCTACCGGTGTTGAAGTTTCAGGCACAATGGCGGAAATGAAAAAGCACATTCTGCCAAAAGATTATCCTGAACTTAATTTCGATTATATGCAGGTGTCACTTGTGGAATCGTCTCCGAGGGTATTGAATAGTATGTCGGATATTGCATCGAAAAAAGCCACGCAGTATTTACAAAAACTGGGCGTACACATACGCACAGGCATAGGTGTAAAAGATTACGATGGCAGAACCGTAACATTGGCAGATGGCAGCATAATCAACTCACGCATGTTGGTATGGGCAGCCGGTGTAACAGGTAATAAATTAGAAGGAATTCCTGCTGAAGTGCTTGCGCCTAAGAACAGAATTAAAGTAGATGCCTATAGTAAAGTGGAAGGCACAGATAATATTTATGCCATTGGTGATATTGCATTAATGACAGAAGAAAAATACCCTAATGGTCATCCGCAGGTTGCGCAACCGGCTATACAACAAGCTGAGCTGCTTGCAAAAAATCTGTTAAACAGAATTCACAATAAACCACTTACACCTTTTCATTATAAAGACCTGGGCTCCATGGCAACAGTTGGAAAAAACCTTGCAGTGGTCGATCTGCCTAGTTTCAAATTCCAGGGCTTCTTTGCATGGCTGGTGTGGATGTTCGTGCACCTTATGTCGATAGTAGGAATTAAAAACCGTCTTTTTATTTTCATTAACTGGGTATGGAACTATATTACCTATGATCAATCGCTAAGGCTGATCATACGACCGAAGGATAAAAAGAATTAAGCATTTGCCAGGATCGGCTCCTTATTCAATTCGTCAGATTCAATTACACCATCCTTTAAACGCACTATGCGATGCGCGTAACGGGCAATATCTTCCTCGTGTGTAACCAATATTATGGTATTTCCCTTTTTATGAATATCCTCGAACAGGCCCATAATTTCAACCGATGTTTTAGAGTCGAGGTTACCGGTTGGTTCATCGGCAAGTATAATGGCAGGGTTATTTACCAAAGCCCTGGCTACCGCCACACGCTGGCGTTGCCCGCCCGATAATTCGTTTGGCTTGTGGGTCATGCGGCCTTTTAGTCCCACTTGTTCCAGTACTTCTTCTGCACGCGCCTTTCTAGCAACCTTACCTGTGCCGGCATATACCATCGGTAACATTACGTTATCTAATGCAGTTGAACGGGGAAGTAAATTAAAGGTTTGGAACACAAAACCTATCTGCTTATTACGAACTTCTGCAAGGTCGTTATCGAGCATCTTGTCTACTTCAATATTGTTCAATATGTATTTTCCGCTTGTAGGTGTATCAAGGCAACCGAGCACGTTCATTAGTGTTGATTTACCTGAACCCGATGGGCCCATTAGTGCTACGTACTCATTCTTTTTAATGGTAAGGCTAACGGAACGGAGAGCGTTAATAGTCTCTGTTCCCATTTTGTACACTTTACTTATCTGCTTTAGCTCAATTATGTTTTCCATAGCCTAATAATATGCGAATATACCAAAAATAGCCTCTTTGCTTCCAACATGTATCTAAGCTTTATTTCCCATTTTTCCATCAATTATCCGGGCGTTCCCCAACGGGTCGGGCTATCCGCTGCAAGTCCTCGCCTCCTATGGTCGGCTGTGGGCTTTACGCTGCTATCCCTAACGCGAAATACATGAACTAGGCAAAAGGTGGGCGCGGGTTAGCCGCAAAAGATGCGAGTTTAGGAAACACAGGCAAGCAGGGAGCAAGAGCCGCCCCAAAACATTTAATGTTGAATTTTAAATGTTGAATGCTGAATTAAAGTCCCTTAAGGAGTTTGGGTCAGAAGGTTTAAACAGACATTCTAAAACTTAAGCGTAAAATGCTGCTTGACCTGCCCCTTGCGAAAGAAAACCAGGCCACAGGAAAATAAGTCGATGGTAACGGTTGCAAAAGGCTCCTTAATGATCTTCTGCCATGCCTCATACATTTCAGCCGACCAGCGAATATCATCGAACACAAACACAGCTTTATCGGAAGCCAATGGCAAGCATTGCCTGAAATATTTGATAGTAGGCTCTTTACGGTGGTTACCATCAAAGAACACATAATCTAAGGAGCTGATATTTTTCAATACATCAGGCAAGGTTTCATCAAAATTACCCGTTATCTGTTTTATGTGGTTTGCATGTAATAACCTGAAGCTATCTGCTGCAATTTCCATTGTTTTAGGACTTCCCTCCAGTGTTATCATACGGGCATTGGGGCAAGCTTTCGCCTGGTACAAAGTGCTTATGCCTAATGATGTTCCTATCTCAAGCATTATTTCAGGCTGAATAAAATTCACAAGGCGGAACAACATTCTTCCTTCTTTGGCAGGTATAGCCGAACGGGCAGCAATATCCTTCACCCTTCGTTTAACATTACGCTTTGCGCCTGCTCCATAGTCAACCACTTCAATAGTTTCGTCAGAATGTAGCAGCCTTTTCCGCAAATGTTCTATGGGTGCAAAATCGTAAAACTCCCTGTCGCCCTGAATTACCTTTTGGTAAAACTCATATACAAAGGCTGAATGGGTACCGTGCAGGTTTCTGGCCTTAAGCCTGTATTGAAGATATTGAAAGAGGAGAAATATTTTTTTCACAGCACGAAAATACAAATCTGCTGCGATAAAATTTCCTACTTTTGAGGAGCTTTTAGTTTTATAGTTTTTTATATAAAATATGGGAAATTACGCAATAGCGATACATGGCGGTGCAGGCAGCCTTATGACAGGAACCGTGTCGCCCGAAAAAGAAAAAGCATATCACGAAAAACTTACAGAAGCATTGGAATTAGGGTACAGTATCCTGAGCAGAGATGGCTCTGCCGTTGATGCAGTGGAAGCAGCTGTGCGTGTACTGGAGGATAGCCCTTTGTTCAACGCTGGCAAAGGTTCGGTGTTCAACAACGATGGTGTAAACGAAATGGATGCCGCCATTATGAATGGCAAAACATTGAAAGCCGGTGCAATTGCTGAAGTCCATACTATACGTAATCCTATATCGTGCGCACGTGCCGTAATGGAAAAGACAAAGCATGTGTTGCTTGCAAGCAATGGTGCGGAGAAATTTGCAAAAGAAAGCGGCCTTGAAATAGTTGACCCATCGTACTTTTATGATGAAGAGCGCCATGCACAATGGGTGGCAACAAAAAATAACGATGTAGATTATTCATGGTCCGGTGATGGAATGCCAACAGGAGCAAAGAAATTTGGTACCGTTGGTGCAGTAGCGGTAGATAAGGAGGGAAATATTGCAGCAGCAACATCGACCGGTGGCGTGAACAACAAAAAATTCGGCCGTGTAGGTGATTCACCTATTATTGGTGCAGGTACCTATGCCAATAATAAGACCTGTGCAGTTTCCTGTACGGGTGAAGGTGAATATTTTATACGCAATGTGGTGGCTTACGATATTTCTGCACTTATGGAATACAAAGGCATGACATTGGCACAAGCTA
>DATHNG010000036.1:0-8392 GCA_035486275.1 Bacteroidia bacterium | reverse complement strand
TTGATGAAATAGGATTATTGCAGGCAATATTCAGTATTTAAGGTCTCTACTGTCAGGGAATTGTAAAATCAACCTGACATGATGTTTAGCATGTACTAAGCAGCAAATTAGCCATATCTTTGTTTTATAATTTTCAAATATGATACAACGTCCCCGTCGTCTCAGGAAAAACCCAATCGTTCGCGATATGGTTGCCGAAGTTCGTTTCCATAAGGATATGCTTATTTACCCTTACTTTATAGAAAAGGGAAAGAATATCAGCTCTCCTATTTCTTCTATGCCGGGTATCAACCATTTTTCACCTGATACATTGGTAAAGGATGTTGAGAAAGGTTTGAAGAAAGGAATAAAGAAGATTTTGTTATTCGGAAGTGGTGAGGCAAAGAGTGAGGATGGTAAATCGGCTTACAAAAAAGATACGGTAGTTGCCGATGCCATAAAACTACTTAAGAAGAACTTTAAGGACGATATATATATTATAACTGACGTGTGCTTGTGTGCATATACTTCTCACGGACATTGTGGTATTATTAAGGATGGCCATGTGCATAACGATTCATCGGTTGAGGCAATTGCAAAAATGGCTTTGACCCATGCCGAGGCAGGGGCTGATATGGTGGCTCCGTCGGATATGATGGATGGAAGGGTAGGCGCTATTCGCAAAATATTAGATGATAAAGGGTTGGAGAATACGAGTATCATGTCCTACTCTATAAAGTTTGCCTCTGCATATTATGGGCCATTCCGTGAGGCAGCAGATTCTGCCCCGCAATATGGTGACAGGAAATCGTACCAGATGGATTACCGTAACCCGGATGAAGCAATGAAGGAAGCATGGCTTGATGAGGCTGAAGGCGCTGATGTGCTTATGGTGAAACCTGCACTTGCATACCTGGATATTATTACCCGCCTGAAATCAAATACACATTTACCCGTAGCCTGTTATAATGTATCGGGTGAATATAATATGGTAAAAGCAACTGCTGCAAAAGGGTGGGTTGATGAAAAGAGTGTGGTAATGGAAAACATGCATGCTTTTGCAAGAGCAGGCTCTAACCTTATTATTACATATCACGCCCGTGATATTGTAGAAAAAGGATGGTAACTTTGGTGCATGGAAAAGGCTCCATCATTTTTTGATACATCTATTAATTTCCTAAAAGGGGTTGGTCCGCAGCGTTCCGAATTTTTAAAGAAAGAACTTAATATTCATACCTTCAGGGACCTGTTCTATTTCTTCCCTTTCCGTTATGTTGACCGCACGCGCTTTTATAAAATAAAAGAGGTGAATGCCGATATGCCCCATATTCAATTACTGGGTAAAATAATAAAGGTTGAAATTGTAGGCGCTAAGCGGAGGCAACGAATGGTGGTTGACCTGGAAGATGATACCGGGCGGATTGAACTCGTGTGGTTCCAGAGTATAAAGTGGATGAGCAAGAAACTACGCCCGGGTGTAGAGTATATTGTTTTCGGTAAGCCTTCTATATTCAATGGTAAGTTCAGTATCTCTCATCCTGCTATGGAAGAGAAGACCGAGGAGAGCATTAGAATGATGAAAGGTTTGCAACCGGTTTATAGCACCACTGAACTGTTGAAAGGAGGCGGACTTGATTCAGCCGGCATATTAAAATTGCAACGGGTACTTGTACCTATGGCTATTGAACATATTAATGAAGACCTTCCTCAATACCTTATCGATAAACTCAGGTTGATGCCCCGGAAGGAGGCCATGCGGAACATTCATCTGCCGGTAAATAATGAAACACTCATTAAAGCTCAGCAACGATTAAAGTTTGAAGAGCTGTTTTATTTACAGATGAGTTTATTGAGAAGTAAGATAGGCAGGGAGACAACTATAAAAGGATTTGTCTTTTCCAAGGTCGATAGATACTTTAATGAATTCTATAATTCCTGCCTGCCCTTTCCACTTACCGATGCCCAGAAAAGAGTTGTCAAAGAAATTCGTCAGGATATGGGCAGGGGAATACAAATGAATAGGTTACTGCAAGGTGATGTAGGAAGTGGTAAGACCTTGGTTGCACTATTATGTATGCTCATTGCATTAGATAATGGATTTCAATGTTGCTTAATGGCCCCTACCGAAATATTAGCCACCCAGCATTTTGAAACCTTGAAAGAATTCCTGAAAGACCTTCCTGTTACTATTTCATTAATTACGGGTTCAACAAAAGAATCGAAACGAAAAGGTATACATGCTGAACTGGAAGAAGGACAGATGCAGATAATAGTCGGCACCCATGCTTTGATCGAAGACAGAGTGAAATTTAAAAACCTGGGACTGGTAGTGATAGATGAACAACATCGTTTTGGTGTGGCGCAACGTGCAAGGTTGTGGGCTAAAAGTGAAATTCCTCCGCATGTATTGGTTATGACAGCTACACCCATACCTCGTACACTGGCAATGACATTATACGGTGACCTTGATGTTTCAGTTATTGATCAACTGCCACCCGGCAGGATACCTATAGAAACTGTACATAAGTATGATGCAAAGAGGAGTGAAGTATATGCATTCATAAAAAAAGAAATTGATAAAGGCAGACAAGCCTATGTTATCTACCCGCTTATTGATGAATCGGAGAAAGTAGATATAGAAAACCTTATGAGTGGATTTGCAGAAATGCAGAAAGCGTTCCCCGGTCATGTAGTTGCTATGATGCACGGTAAAATGAAAATTGCAGATAAGGAAAGAGTAATGCAGGGTTTTGCAAATGGCGAGGTACATATATTAGTAGCAACTACGGTTATTGAAGTAGGGGTGAATGTACCTAATGCAAGTATTATACTTATAGAAAGTTCACAACGATTTGGTCTATCACAATTACATCAGTTGAGAGGAAGAGTGGGAAGAAGTGTTCATAAGAGCTATTGTATTTTAATGACGCCTTATGAACTTGGTGCCGATGCAAGGGCACGTATTGATATAATGGTTAGGAGTACAGATGGCTTTGAAATATCAGAAGAGGATTTGAAGTTACGTGGCCCAGGTGATATTACGGGAACACAACAAAGTGGTGTGCTCGATCTGAAAATTGCCGAGCTTGCCAAAGACGGACAAATACTTCAGCAGGCAAGAATTATTGCAACTGAGATATTAAGTGAAGACAGAGAGTTGGTATTAGAGAAGAATCGTATTCTGGCGGAAGAGCTCAGGAAGCTTGATAAGGAGAAGGGAGACTGGAGCCGGATATCATAACAACACAACTAAATTAGAAGCAAAAAAAACCCCGCAGTTTGCGGGGTTCCTTCGAGTTATTTCCTCTTAGCAGTTTTTTTCTTTGCTGCCTTCTTTGCTGCTTTCTTCTTAGGTGCAGCTTTCTTTGCTTTCTTTTTTGTTGCCATGATGTTGAAGTTTTTAAAATTATAATACGAATTACGAATTTTTTTAGCCATAAAAAATACAATGAGCCTCAAGGTTTTTAACAGTCAAATGTTCATAAGCATGAAACAAGTTTTCAGAAAAAAAGTAATTGCAAAGATGGAATAGTTGTGTATGTATAGTATTTATGCATGATGCGAGACTATCTGAAAAATAAAAATGATGAAATTTGTTGTTCAAAATCATAGTAGAATAAAAACCATCATTTCATTTTATTATTGAAAAAAAACCGAAATATTTCTTGCACAGCATATTTTTTTCTGTTTTGATGCTATGTCATCACATTAAAAAAATGAATTGAAAACAAAAAAGAAGGCACTCTGAAAATTCAGAATGCCTTTCTTCAATTGAGATAAAGTATTACGCTTGCTTAACGAATTCAGCCGCAATCTCAATTCGTACTTCTTCACTTACTACCAGTCCACCTGCTTCAGTGGTCATGCTCCACTTCAAGCCATAGTCCTTACGGTTGATCTTGCCATGCACTTCGAAACCTGCTACAAGTTTTGCCGGAGCATTTGGAGTGCCGGGGAAGCTTGCCGTTCCTCCATACGTTACATCGAGTGTAATAGGTAATGTTTTATCACGGATGGTCAGATCGCCTGTGAGTTTATAATTCTCTCCACCTACATGCTTCATTTCCTTCGAAACGAATTTCAGTTTAGGGTAAGCTGCCGCATTAAAAAAGTCATCGGATTGTAAGTGGCCATCGCGTTGTGCCTGACCCGTGCTTATGCTATTTACATCTGCTTCAAATGTGATCTTAGCATCACTAAAGTCATCTTTTGAAGTTTCAACTGTTGCATCATACTTTTTAAACTCTCCGCTCGCAGTACTAACCACTAAGTGTTTTACTTTAAAGTTAATGTGACTGTGGATGCTGTCAATTTTCCAGGTTGCCATAATTGTTTGTTTTTAATTGTTATGTATTATTTGTTGTTTGATAATTTGCGATCTAAAGAAAGGCTGCCTGCTCCGCCTGCCATAATTGCAAGCGACATACCCAATACAAGAAGGTCGTATTCGTATCCTTCGCCCGGGTTGCCTCCACCCCAGTTCATAAAGAAACCATTTGGAAGCGCTACAGTGAAAATGATGCCTGTAAATAATCCGAACATGCCAAGTGCTGCAATCCGGGTAAATGTACCTGTGATCAACATCAATGAACCAAAGAATTCGATGAAGATGGTAAGAACAGAGGTGAGGTAAGACATATGCATATCATGAGTAAAGAAATTCATTGTTCCGGTCCATCCACCTCCACCAAACCAGCCCAGCATTTTTTGCGCGCCGTGGGCAAATATTATTGCGCCCAGTGTAATTCTCAGAATTGTGAGGTCGTATCCTTCTCTTGTTTTTAAAATTCGTTGTAACATAATCTCTGTTTTATTTAGTCATTCAGTACTCCCATCTTTCCGCTTTGGAAATCTTCGAATGCCTGGTGCAGTTCTTCCGTTGTATTCATTACAAAAGGGCCATATTGTGCAACCGGTTCTTTTAATTCTTCTCCTTCGAGGTATAAGAACTTACTTGCCTCGCTTGCTTCAATATTTATTTCAGTTCCGTCATTATTGAAGGTTATAGCTGAACGGCCTTGTTCTATTTTCTTGCCATTTACAATAGCAGAACCATCTAACATATATAACATGGCATTTTTATCTGCATTCGTTGGAATGCTTGCTTTTGAATTTGCATCCATATATATAGTATAGGCTGAAATACCGGTAATTGATTTTATAGGTCCTGTAGTATTATCAACTTTACCTGATACGACTGCAATTTTTACTTTGCCGCTATCCTGATTTACTACAGGTATTGAATCTTTCTGAAATCCCTGGTAGTTTGGTTCAGTCATTTTTAACCTTTTAGGTAAGTTCATCCATACTTGTATTATTTCAAGCGTACCACCTTTCTTATGAAACTCATCCGTACCCATTTCAGAATGCAATACACCTTTTCCGGCAGTCATCCATTGCACGCCACCATCTTTTATAATGCTATTGTTACCCATTGTGTCGCGGTGCCATACTTCACCACTGAAAATAAAAGTAACCGGTTCGAACCCACGATGAGGATGTGCATCTAATGCAAGTGCATCGTTATTTGGTGGAAACTGGTAAGGCCCCCAGTGATGTAATAAAATGAAAGGATCTACTTGCCTTAATTGATGACTTGGGAATGGTTGATATATAAAATCCTTACCCATTTGTACCTGGGTGGCTACCGTTACCTGTTGAACTGATCTTGTTTTCATATAACCCTTAATTAGTTTGACAATGCAAAACTACTACGGGTATACAGAAACGACGTTGAACTATATTAAGAAATCAGGAATGGGCAATCTTATTTCTTATTTTACTAAGAAACTCAGGCGATATACCAAGGTAAGACGCAATATACTTGAGCGGAATTTGCTGGTATATATTAGGGTACTGCTTTATGAATGCCTGGTACCTATCCTCGGCAGGTGCCGACATAGATGAGTTAATACGCCTTGAATTATTTACAATAGCATTTTGGAAAAGTATCCGGAAGAAACGTTCAAATTTTGGTATCTGTTCATATACCTTATCCATATCTGTTTTTCGTATCTCGAACACTTCCGTATCTACCAGAGCATCAATAATAAATTCTGAAGGCAGCCCGGTTACGTAACTATACATATCCGACGTCCACCAATCGGGAGCGGCAAACATCATTATGTGTTCCTTACCATATTCATCTATTGAATAGTTGCGTAAGCAGCCACTTATAACAAAGTATTGATGTGTACATATTTCTCCATAGTTCAAGAGAACCTCTCCTTTTTTTAATTGCTTATATAAAAGAATGGTCTGGAAATATTTCTTTTCCTCTTCATCCAGTTTAATATGACGCGCTATATTTTTAAAGATGGTTTCCTCTTTCATGGGGTAATAAACCTAATAGGCCTTAATAAATTGATAGATATTAAAGTGCGGATCTTTTTTTATCTCTTTCTCGATCTCAACCTTGATCTTAGTTTTATCAATGCTGCTCATTTTCTTTTTCAATATAAGCTGGAATGCTTTTTCGGCCCAAAGTGCACTTATATCGGCATGAGATTTATGCTTTAAGTGCTTTTCTATCTCTTCTTTTAATAACGCTGTACCTTCGTTCTGTGTAGCGATTGTTTTTACAACACTGGCCTTCATGTTTTCTTTGCCGGCATTCATAGGTATGGTATGCAAAAGGTTCTTTGCAAACTCATCAGCCCCATCACGATCTGATTTATTTACAACAAAAATGTCAGCAATTTCCATTATGCCAGATTTCATTACCTGTATATCATCACCCGATTCAGGAGTAATGACTAAAAGGGTTATATCGGCCAGGCCCGCTATTTCAACTTCCGATTGGCCTACGCCAACTGTTTCTACTAATATATAGTCAAAGCCGAAGCTTCTCATTACTTCGGTTACTTCAATGGTTTTCGCCGATAATCCACCTAAAGCTCCACGGGTTGCCAGTGAACGTATAAAAACCTGTTTGTCATTAAAATGTTCATTCATACGCAGGCGGTCACCTAAAATGGCGCCCTGGTTAATAGGTGAGCTTGGGTCAACACTTACAACTCCAATTCCTTTTGAATCTTTCTTTACATTTTGTAAGAGCGTTCTGACCAACGCATTTACTAATGTACTTTTTCCTGCGCCTGGAGGACCGGTTATTCCTATTATAGGTACATACTTCGAATGCTTTAGATTTAAAAGGACATCCTCATACCCCTGCAATTCATTTTCCACCATAGTAATTGCCCTGGCAAGTGATTTTATATCACCTTGTGCCAGGTCACTTTGCAGGTTATGAAGTTCCGTAGACATGATAGCAAAGATAATGAAACCTCAGTTCAAAGGCATTTTGGTATTTTTGCTTAGTAAATGAACATGAGTGCCTAAACTATCAGTAATTATAATAACCTATAACGAGGAAAAGAACATTGGCCGGTGCCTTGATTCTATAACAGGTATTGCTGATGAAATAGTGGTTGTTGATTCGTTTTCTACTGATGCCACCGAACAGATATGTAAAAGCAAAGGGGCAAAATTTGTTCAGCATGCTTTTGAGGGGCACATTGAACAGAAGAGCTACGCCCTTACATTATCTACCTATAATAATGTACTGTCGTTAGATGCTGATGAGGCATTAGATGAAACGTTGAAAAAGAACATAGCAGAAGTAAAGGAGAACTGGAAATGCGATGGATATGAAATGAACCGGCTTACCAATTATTGTGGTTCGTGGATAAGACATTGCGGCTGGTACCCCGACAGAAAATTGCGGTTGTTCGATAAAACCAAAGGAAAATGGGGAGGCACTAATCCGCACGATAAATATGAAATGAATAGTGGTGCAACTATTGGCAGATTAAAAGGAGATATTCTTCATTATAGTTATTATACAATAGAAGACCACTATAAACAGATAGAATATTTTACCACAATAGGCGCGAAAGAATTGTTTCAAAAAGGGAAACATGCTTCTATTATAAGAACATATATGAGCCCGGTGGTAAAGTTTATACAGAGCTATATAATTAAACTAGGTTTTTTAGATGGAGGCGTGGGTTGGACCGTTTGCCGGTTATCGGCCCGGGCAAGTTTTCTTAAATACAAAAAACTGAGGGCTTTATATAAGGCTATATAATTTACCAGTACAAAAAAATGATAATACTGTAGCTCACTTAAGGTTTATCCTTTTCCAAATATCACCATTCCAGTATTTATATGCAATCAATCCATATTTTTTAGACCAATAAGCCACTGAAATATTTTCAGGATAGTGCCACTTATTAGGCGTTTCGATGCTTTCTATTATTGAATAATCAGTGATTGTAACCCCATCAATTATTAATGTGTCCAATTGTTCCTTCCCTAAACAATTACTATACTCTTTACTGACAAATTCTTTAATTCCCATTTGTAATTTTGATGTGCTGTCGTTAGGGTTTTTCCAAATATTAATAAGGTT
>DATHNG010000035.1:0-20091 GCA_035486275.1 Bacteroidia bacterium | reverse complement strand
TGCTTCTTCTATTTCTTTAGTAAAGAATCCCTGACCTTGCATGGCTGAGAACTGTTCATCAGGATTTTTATCGCCACGTGTTTTAATAATGTTCAGCTTGGTTTTAACACCAACCTTTTCTAATTCTTTTTTTACAAAATTGGCTTGCCAGAGTGCAAGCTCACTACCACGTGAACCTAATATGAGAGTTTTTGCCATAATGGGCACAAAGTTATTGAATTTGCGTTAGGGATTACTCGTAGAGCGCTTATTGGCTTTGAGCTCGTGAGGCTTCGCGTTGCAGCGGAAAGCCCGATCCCGAGTACTCAGGAGAACGCCCAAAGTAATTACCCGAAAAATCACCCCCCCCTGCCCCCTAAAGGGGGTTCCAAATTCAAAGCCCCTTCAGGGGTTTGGGGTAAATGCAAAATGATATTCTCGATACGGATAAAAATAGATATTTGCATATTCTTACTTCAACCTACTTATATGGATACTAAAGCATTTAAAAAAGCAATTCTGGAAGGCATACCTGGTACCTTACCGGTAATGCCTGCATACGATAAGAATATTAACCACGCACCTAAGCGTAAGGATGTATTAAGTAAAGAAGAAAAGAAACTGGCCGTTCAGAATGCTTTACGCTATTTCGATAAAAAACACCATGCTACGCTTGCTAAAGAATTTGCTGAAGAATTAAAAAAGTATGGCCGCATATATATGCATCGTTTACGCCCGGTGTATAAAATGCATGCCCGACATATAAATGAATATCCTTTCAAGTCAAAAAAGGCCGGGGCAATAATGATGATGATACAGAACAACCTTGATGAGGCTGTAGCGCAACACCCGCATGAGTTGATTACATACGGTGGCAATGGTGCAGTGTTCCAGAATTGGGCACAATACCTGATCACCATGAAATACCTGGCGGAAATGACCGATGAGCAAACATTGGTTATGTATTCAGGCCACCCGATGGGTTTATTTCCCTCATCGGCAAATGCACCGAGGGTTATTGTAACCAATGGAATGATGATACCTAATTATTCAAAGCCTGACGATTGGGAAAAATTCAATGCACTTGGTGTTACCCAATACGGACAAATGACGGCCGGTTCATATATGTATATAGGTTCGCAAGGTATTGTTCATGGTACAACCATTACCTTATTAAATGCAGGCAGAAAAATAAAAGCTGATGGATTAGGTGGTAAAATATTTGTGTCCTCAGGTCTGGGTGGCATGAGCGGTGCTCAGCCAAAAGCAGCTGTAATTGCAGGCGCAATTGGCATAATAGCAGAAATAAACCCGAAGGTTACTGAAAAACGACACAAACAGGGATGGGTAAATGAAGTATATACCGACCTTAATAAATTGCTTGCACGAACTACACAAGCTGTAAAGAATAAAGAAGCTATATCATTGGCTTATCAAGGCAATGTGGTTGACCTGTGGGAGAAGCTGGCAGAAGTAAATTTTAAAATTGAATTGGGCTCTGACCAGACATCGTTACATAATCCGTTTGCCGGAGGGTATTACCCGGTTGGATTATCGTTAGAAGAATCGAATAAATTAATGGTAAGTGACCCTGATACGTTTAAAAAGAAAGTATATGAATCGTTAAAAAGACATGTAAATGCAATACGTAAGTTAACCGATAAAGGCATGTACTTTTTCGATTACGGCAACGCTTTCTTATTAGAGTCTGGCAGGGCCGGTGCAGCTATTTTCAAAAAAGACGGCACCTTTATCTATCCATCGTATGTAGAAGATATAATGGGGCCAATATGTTTCGATTATGGTTTCGGACCGTTCCGTTGGGTATGCTCTTCATGCGATCCTAAAGATCTTGCCATAACCGATGCTATTGCAGCCAAAGTACTAGAAGGACTTTACAAAAAAGCGCCAGCTGAAATAAAACAACAGCTTACCGATAACATTCATTGGATAAAGGAAGCGCAAAAGAATAAACTGGTAGTTGGTTCTCAGGCTCGCATATTATATGCAGATGGGGAAGGTCGTATTGAAATTGCAAAAGCATTCAATAAGGCTATAAAAGAAAAGAAGATTTCGGCACCGATCGTATTAGGTCGCGATCATCATGATGTATCGGGTACTGATTCTCCGTATAGAGAAACAGCTAATATCTACGACGGCTCACGTTATACTGCGGATATGGCAATACAAAATGTAATTGGTGATTCCTTCCGCGGCGCCACCTGGGTATCTATCCATAATGGTGGTGGTGTTGGTTGGGGCGAAGTAATAAATGGTGGCTTTGGTATGGTGCTGGATGGTAGTGCCGATGCTGACCGCAACCTTCAATCGATGTTGTTTTGGGATGTGAATAATGGCATTGCCCGCCGTGCATGGGCTCGTAACGATGGTGCTATTTTTGCCATTAAACGGGAAGTGAAACGTAGCAAGAATTTGCAAATTACACTGCCTAACCTTGTTGATGATTCCTTATTAAAGGGGTTATTTTAGAATTATTCATGGTCATTTGAAGAATAAAAATAATCTGAGCTCGTTTTTGGCTGGGCGACATTTGCTCCCTGCTTGCCTGTCTTTCCTATACTCGCATCACTAGCAGCTAACCCGCGCCCACCATTTACCTATTTCATTCTACATACAATTGTTAGGTAAATATTTACTTCCTATTCAATATTTGTATTTAGAGGATATATTTCGTTAATTCGTATGTGCTTAGCTATCTCCCTTTTAATTGTTAACCTTCTACTGCTCATGAAAAAACACCTACTCATATTTATTTCTATCTTATGTATATCATCCTATTCGTCTGCACAAAGCACATGGAATACATTAACTAACCAATCTCCTGACTATAGTGCCGGGCTTATGATACTACTTACCAATGGTACAGTTATGTGTCTTACCAGCGACTCCTCAGGAATGGTTTCACAAGATGGTAACACATGGGACCTGCTTACACCTGATAGTACCGGTAGTTATTTGAATGGAACCTGGACACAATTGCCACCCATGCACGACACACGCTTATATTGCTCTTCATGGATAATGCCCGATGGTAATGTATATGTCGGTGGCGGTGAATATGGAACCGGTATTAGTACGGCTGAGTTATATAATACTACTACTCAAACATGGAAATATGTTACCGGAATGCCTGCCAATTGTGAAATATACGACGGAAGTTGTGAAAACCTAAGCGATGGAACCATTTTACAGGGCCTTGTTTACAATAGTAGCTATCAATTAACCGGTAATCTTTTATACAATGAAAGCAAAAATTCCTTTAGCGTAGCTGCTTCTTGTTTTCAGGCACACGATGAAGTTTCGTGGATAAAATTACCTGACGGTAGCATTATGAGTGCTGATGCAGAGTCTATTACTTCTGAAAGATATATTCCTAAACTGAAAAAATGGATAATAGATTCTAACCTGCATAACTATATAATGGATCGTACGGTTGGTGAAACAGGCCCAGCACTTCTTTTACCTAATGGTAAAGCATTCTTTTTTAGCGATAGTACATATACAGCAATCTACACCCCTTCGGGTGATACTAATAAAGGAAGCTGGGCTCAAGGCCCTGCCATGCCTGTTGACTCAGGCGTACAACTTGGTTGCCCCGACGCACCAGCTGCCATGATGCCAAATGGGAATATATTATGTGCTATGGGGCCCGCTGCTTCCTATAAAAGTCCAACTTATTTATTTGAATATAATTACCTAAGTAATAAATTCAAACAGGTTAGCTCGCCTGTTGGTGGAGATACAATACCCGGCGATCCGGTATTTGCTAATAATATGTTGGTACTGCCCGATGGAACAATACTCTATTCTATCCAGGGAAATACAACCTTCTACCAATATGTTCCTTCCGGTTCGCCAATTGCCTCAGGCAAACCTGTTATTGACAATATAATTCCTTCCTGCCCAAGTTTTAAAATTACAGGCAAACTTTTCAATGGTATTTCTGAAGGTGCGGCTTACGGTGACGATTGGCAAATGGCAACAAATTATCCTATTGTAAGGCTTACAAAAGGCATGCACGTTTATTACGCAACCACAAGTAACTGGAACAGGATTGGTGCCGTAATGACAGATAGTCTGGAGGATACCGCAACATTTATTATTCCACCAATGCCAACAGGTGTGTATTCAGTACAGGTCATTGCAAACGGAATTGCTTCCAGCCCGTATAATCTTACTTTAACCTGCACAGCAATTGGTGTAATGGATATAGAACCTACAGATAACACTATATCCGTTTATCCGAACCCGGGTAAAGGCATATTCACTTTTGAGTCGTCAGGACTTAGCAAAGAGTCGTCAATTGAAGTATATGATATGCTTGGAGAAAAAGTCTATTCGATATTAAACATTACGAATTCAGCATTCAATATTGATTTAAGCGATCAGCCATCCGGAGTTTACTATTACAGAGTCTATATTAATGCACATACCTTACTTGGTAGTGGTAAACTGATTCTTGAAAAATAAGCTGAGCTAAAGTAATGTCTTAGGCAGGTCATTCAGCCGCCCCTACAAAGAGAATTATTATATTTGAGGGCAGATAAGAAAGCTTATGGAAATATCGAAAATATACGACCCGACCGCAGCCGAAGAACGCTGGTACAAATACTGGATAGATAAAGGATTTTTTCATTCAGAGCCGGATGGACGTGAAGCATATACTATGGTGATGCCTCCGCCTAACGTAACAGGTGTATTACACATGGGGCATGTGTTGAACAATACGATACAAGATGTATTGGTTCGCCGTGCACGCATGCAGGGCAAAAACACATGCTGGGTACCCGGTACCGACCATGCATCTATTGCTACTGAAGCCAAGGTTGTTGCATTACTTAGAGAACAAGGTATTTCAAAACATGACCTTACACGCGAAGAGTTTCTGAAACACGCATGGGATTGGAAAGAGAAATATGGTGGGATTATAATTGAGCAGCTAAAAACATTAGGTTGTTCGTGCGATTGGGAACGTGTACGTTTCACCATGGATGATGATTTGAGTGCAGCAGTTATTGAAGTATTTGTTGATCTGTATAAAAAGGGGTATATATATAGGGGTGTACGTATGGTAAACTGGGATCCTAAAGGATTAACAGCAGTATCAGACGAAGAAGTAATTCACAAAGAAGTTGATTCAAAACTGTTTTATGTACGCTACAAGATAGAAGGCACGGCAGATGAATGGATAACTATTGCTACTACCAGGCCTGAAACTATTTTAGGTGATACCGCCATTTGCGTTCACCCCGATGACAAACGATATGCTAGCTTGAAAGGAAAGAAAGCTATTGTACCTATAGTAAACCGTGCTGTACCTATTATATACGACGAGTATGTAACTATGGAATTCGGAACGGGTGCATTAAAAGTTACTCCCGCACACGATGTAAATGACTACAACCTGGGTGTAAAACATAACCTTGAAGTAATTGATATTTTCGAACCCAATGGAACATTAAGCAAAGCAGCTCAATTTTATGTTGGGCAAGATCGTTTTAAAGTACGTGAACAAATAGGTATTGATCTTGAAAAGGCTGGTAACCTTGTTAAGACCGAGAACATAAAGAACAAACTCGGCTATTCAGAACGTACCAATGCAGTTATAGAACCCAAGCTTTCGTTGCAATGGTTTCTGAAAATGGACAAGGTTTCAAAACCAGCATTAGATAACGTACTTAACGGAACAATAAAACTAATTCCCGATAAATATATAAATACATATCGCCATTGGATGGAGAATGTACATGATTGGTGTATATCACGTCAATTATGGTGGGGGCAACAGATACCCGCTTATTATTGTAAGGGACAGAAAAAACCGGAATGCCAGCAACCTGTTGTTTCAATAACCAAACCGGAAAAATGCTCTCATTGCGGTTCCGACCTCAGGCAAGATGAAGACGTGCTAGATACATGGTTCTCATCCTGGCTATGGCCAATAAGCGTATTCGATGGATTTAAAGAACCCGGTAATAAAGATATCAGTTACTACTACCCTACCCATGACCTGGTTACAGCACCTGAAATATTGTTTTTCTGGGTAGCGCGGATGATAATTGCAGGATATGAGTATCTGGGTAAAGAACCTTTCAGTCATGTTTATTTAACAGGAACAGTACGCGATAAGATCGGAAGGAAAATGAGCAAGTCATTAGGTAATTCACCGGACCCGCTCGACCTGATTGCTAAATATGGTGCCGATGGAACAAGGGTGGGAATTCTATTATGCTCACCAGCAGGTAATGACCTGACCTTCGATGAACTATTATGCGAGCAAGGCCGGAACTTTGCGAATAAACTATGGAACTCTTTCAGGCTTATACAAGGCTGGGAACCGGTTGACATAGAACCAGGTAATGCAACTGTTTATACAAATTGGTTTGAGAACAAATTAAGCGAACAAATAGAACTTATAGAAAAAGACTTTGCTTCATATCGTTTATCAGAAGCGTTGATGTCAGCATATAAACTTACTTATGATGACTTCTGTGGGTTCTACCTTGAATTAATAAAAACTACTTGCGGAAAGAACCCTCCACGCAAGGTATTTGATGCTACAATAGGGTACCTTGAATCTTTACTTAAAATATTGCATCCTTTTATGCCATTTATTACAGAAGAAATATGGCACCAGACAAAAGAGCGTAGCGATAAGGATTGCATAATTGTTGCGCCATACCCTAAAGCAGGAAAGTACGATGCCAAATTGCTTGCCAATTTTGAATTACAGAAAGAATACCTGAAATTGATACGAGGTATGAGGCAACAAAACAACATATCACCTAAGATAGAACTGACACAGCTAGAACCATCTTCTTCTGATACATTAACAGCAGGAGTTATGAAACTTTCGGGAACTGTTTATGGTAAAGGTTCTGAAGGGTCCTTAAGTTTTGTACTGAAGGATAAGAAGTATCTGTTCAGCCTGCCTGAAGGAATGGAAATAGATAAAGGACAGGAGAAAGACAAACTGGTAAAAGAACTGGAATATCAGAAAGGGTTTTTGAAATCGGTTGATATAAAGCTAAGTAACCAGAAGTTTGTTACCAATGCCAAGCCTGAGATAATTCAGAATGAAAAGAACAAGAAGGCCGACGCGGAAGCTAAAATAGCTGCCATTGAAAAGCAGCTCCAGACAATGAATTAGTTAGGACTTGGCGGAGCTGTTGGTTTTGGTTTTTTAGTATCGTCTTTTCTGAACTTATTTTTTATTCTATCCCACAGCTCCAGAAATGTGTTAAAGCTTTCCTTATAAGATACGCCCGCTCCTTGGGTATAAGGGGCATTCAGTAAATTAACTGCAGTATTATCATTTGCCTTGTTAAAAGCCTTTACTCTTAATTTACCGTCTTTACTAACCAGGTATTCAACGCTTACTTCACCGACAACGTTATTCGAGTTTTCCGTTTGTGCACCGCTTGAAGTTGTACCTATCTGGGCCATATCCGTATTAATTAACACACGCCCGCCAAGCAGTTCTGTAGTTAACAGCAGCTGAACTTCCTGCGGGGTAAGTGTGGTTGCCGGATTTATATTTACACCCACGTTTACTTTATTACTGATACTGTTAAGTAAGTTAGTGAGCTGACTTGAAAGAATTGCTGTAGCTGCTGTACCCGGTATTATGGTAGGCGTAGGTGCCGAGGAGTTATTTGCACCTTCCTGCACCGGCAGAAAACTTTTAATGATAAGTAACGAGAATACCTGCCTGTTCATTTCGTCAGGGTTTGAGAGGTAGCTTGCAACCGTTTGACGTGTTTCCTGATCGACCGTAGGCAACTCTATATCAAACTTAATGTCAGGTGCAGTAAGCTTGCCACTGAGGTCGAGATCGCAGAAAACAGGTACGCTTTTAGAATATTGAGTATGGGTGGTATCGAATGGGAACAAAGGTTGCAGAGGGGTACGGACAAGGTGAGTTGTATTAATATTAATATCTGCATTGTACGGATCTCCGTTCCATTGAATGGTCCCGCCAGGTTGTAAATTAAAATCTTCATTAATTACATTCTGTAATACAAAACGATAGCTACCATCTGTAACAGTATAATCGCCCCTGAGTGTAATATCACCCAAGTTATTCATACCAAACTGTATTGTACCATTTCCCTTACTGGTTAATATGTCTCCTACCTTTGAAGCGAATATAATTTTTGCAGTTGCATCGGGAGTAGCATGTATGTTAAAATCCATTTGTAATCCGCTTGAGTTAACCCTGTATCTCTTTTTCTTTTGCTCTTTTTTCTCATTTTTATTTACAAAATGAATAAAACCACTCTCCTCAACTTCTGATGCGTTTGACAGCGGAATATTAAATACGGTACCCTTTTGGGTAGTTATGTTAGCATCAATATGTATACTATTAAGGAAACCATAGATACTTGCATTGCCCGAAACATACCCTTGTCCAAAATAACTGCTGGCATTATCGTCCTTTGTATTCAGGCAATAAAAATTATTTGTTGTAAGACCAAAATCCATTCTGAAATTTTTGAAATGATTATGATATAAATTACCACTTACAATAGCCGTATCTCCTTTATCATCATATAGTCGCGATGGTGTAATACGGAATGTATCGGGAGCAATGGTAATGCTCAATTCCGGTGTGTGGTAATAGGTATTCAGATAATCTACCTTCACCTTTTTAATACTCGCCACTATATTGCCATGGAATACAGGCTTGTTGAGGTTACCTGAAAGATGAAAGTTACCATTAAGGGTACCATCCATTTCAGAACAATATCCCTTTGTATATTGATTAAATGTTTTTATTTGAAATCCACGTAATACGCCATCAATACTTACATTTTCTGAGTCTTTATTCGGATAATAGTTACCGATAAATGAAATTGATTTACTGTTGTAATAGTTTATCTGCCCATTGGTTGCAATTGATTGAGTAGCATTATCCCAATAACTGTCAATTGACCCATTACCTATATATTCTTTATTAAAATAAATATCATTAAAGCTCAACGAACTGACAAAGAGTAAATGGTTATTTACATTCGATATGGAAGCAGTGCCATCTACAGTCCCTTTAAATGAAGGTGAAGCTACCAGTAAATCCTCAAGGTTGAACTTATGGAAATCTATTACAATAGCGTCGCTTTTCCTGTTCGATAATTTCCCTATAACAGATATATATTGCTGGCCATGGTAGAACATAAGATCCTCTGCAGTTATTCCGGAAGTATCTATCGTTACCATATTTTGCTTGTTAAGTTGCCACATCGAGTCAGCAATATCAATTTGAGGTGCCAATAATTTAAATACGGTTTGCGCACTTCTTGTAAATGCTATATAGCCCGGTACATTCGCATAGTTGCCACTATCATTACTCCATTTTACTGCATAATGAACTGTGTCATTACTTATGTTACTATTAACAGCAAAGCCGGCCGCATACAAACTATCGCTCACAAAAAGAGTGTCACTGGTTATTTTTGCGTTAAGGTTAGTCTCATTTCCTTTTGCATTTATTTTAACCTCTTTTGCCTTTCTTCCATTCCATTCAATAAATGAAGACTGACCTGTTAAAGAAAAGCTATTGTCCCTTTCTTTATAGAAACCCTTTACCTCCGCACCACTGGCAATTTTCAGTGAAGGAACAAACAGATCGGTCAGGCCTGTGTTTTCCCTAAAATGAATATCAAAATTATAGTCGTGATAGTCTTTATTTTTGAGTCGTACCTCTTTTGAAAACTTATCAGGAAGATAATTAGCAAGCAATCCTTTGAAACATGCTAAACTATTTAATGGAGAATAGTGCCCCGATATTTCTGCATTTGCATAATCAGATGTTATAATAACATTACGAAGGCCATCATTCAAACCTGAAGTTAATACAAGGTGATTAAGATGGTATTGTTTTCTGCGAATGTTATAATAGGTACTATCCATACTTAAAGTTCCTGTAACATCATCCAATGAATTTCCCTCGGCATTTACTTTAATGTGGGTAGACAATATTGCAGGTGAGGAGCTATCGCTAACAATATGCATCGCCATTAAATCAGAATTAAGAATATTAGCGTCAAATTTATACGTATGGATTTTCGATACCAGGTCAAGCTCCCCATTAAAATTCAAATGTAAGTTCGGGTCGTTCACCTGAACAATTCCGGAAAAAAATCCTTTACGTAATTCCCCATTAAGGGTCGTATTCTTATAATTATAATTACGATAATTAAAACTTTGCATACTACCATCTATCCTTGCATCGGCATTTTCTTTACCTAAGCCTTTTCCTTTAATTGTTGCCAAGGATGTTACGGTACCCATATCTTTCACTTGCAGGAACCTGCCTACGTTAAATGACTGGGTTTGAATTGAGCCTTTATAATACGCTGTTTTCTCAGTTGTATCTTGCCTTAAATTAAGTGATGCCGTTATATCTCCAATGTCTGTTTTAAGTACTCCATCCGTATTAAAATCAGAAATATATCCGTCAAAATTGCCGCTGAAATGTATTGTGCTTAAATATGATATGTTTTCAGGAAGCTTAATATTTTCCTGCTTATCAAATGGTGGTTCAGGCAACTGCTCCACTTCACTCTTCGATGTAGTAAGATCTGATATATGAACCTTGATGTGTGTCTTATCAATATCAGGCAAACCATTCATGTCGGCTTCACCCTTAAAGGAGGAAAATTTACCCCAGCCAATATCCATATCTTTTCCGTGCAGGTGGCTTATAGTTCCATCATACTGGCCCGAAATAGAAAAGCAATTATGCACGCCTCTGAGTCCGGGTGCAAAATAAGCGATATCTTCAAAACACACCGTGCTCTTTTTAAAAACAGCATGCATATTCACATTCGTTACAAAGTCGTTAAAATCGGGGAATCGATTGTATTTAAAAATAAGATCGGTCGAAAGCTCAGTATGTGAAGTAATAATATGTAAAGCATCTAGCTCAAAACCATGCGAGCTAAGCTTTACATAGCACGACATATTTTTTAACACAAAGCCGCAGGCCTCCTCTGCCGTTAGTTTTTCTATAGTACCTCTAATTGTATCACCTTCAAATTTAATATCACTTATTTTACTGAAAATATTACGAACCTTCAGGTTAGAATAATTCATTCCATACACGGGTGGTGCATCAGTATCATTACAATTCTGCAGGTGAAAATCTACATTATTCAAAGTTATACCTTCCGAAGCAATATCCCATTTTGCTCCGCCTGGTTTTGTAATAGTATCTCTAGATGCAAACGCATCTACTATAAATTGCAGGTTCAGCTCATGTGTATTTTTATAGGTTATCAAGTGAAGTTTTGTGTCTTGCACTTCTATATTCGACATATGCAATAAGTGCTGTTTAAAATCAATTGAACTTATATCTAACTTCAATGTACCTGCATATAGCAATGTATCGCCATGCTGATCCTGCACATATACATTCTTCAGAACCAGTTTCTTAATAAATTCAAAATCGACCTTACCTACCCTTACTTTTGTATGCCATTTAGCTGAATAATAGCCAGCTACGCGTTGGCAAAGCCAGGTTTGCACTACCGGAAAATTGAGCAAAAGGTTAACAAATACGAGTAGTAAAACCACCGTTGAAAGTACATAAATCAATATTTTCCTTACCTTTTTAATACTTTTGAATATTGATAACATACAAAAGTAGCTATAATGAATGATGATAGGATGAAGATTTTAGGTATCGAATCCTCATGTGACGATACAGCCGCGGCAGTTATCGACAACACATTACTTTTATCGAATATAATTGCCGGCCAGCAGGTTCATAAGGATTACGGAGGTGTTGTACCGGAACTTGCCTCACGCGCTCATCAGCAGAACATAGTACCGGTTATTGACGCTGCCTTGAAAAAGGCAGGTGTTACAAAGGAAGAATTGTGTGCAATTGCATTTACAAGAGGCCCGGGGCTTATGGGCTCGCTTTTAGTTGGCGTATCGTTTGCCAAGGCTATGAGTTTAGCCCTGAACATACCACTTATTGAGGTGAATCATCTTCAGGCACATATACTCGCCCATTTCATACACACACCCAATGAAGAATACCGTTGCCCTTCTTTCCCGTTTCTTTGCCTTACTGTTTCAGGTGGCCACACGCAAATAGTATTGGTAAAGGGCCATTTGCAGATGGAGATCATTGGGCAAACGCAGGATGATGCAGCTGGCGAGGCATTTGATAAAGCAGCTAAAATAATGGGGCTGCCTTACCCGGGTGGGCCATTAGTTGATAAATATGCGAAAGAAGGAAATCATGATGCGTTTACGTTTCCTAAGCCTAAGATACAGGGACTCGATTTCAGTTTCAGTGGTTTAAAAACATCGTTCCTATACCTGATACGAGATGAAACAAAAAAGGATAGTGAGTTTGTATCTAAAAGGCAGAATGATCTCTGCGCCTCATTTCAGTATAGTGTTGTAAACATTTTGATAGACAAGCTTAAACTTGCATCAGAACAAACCGGTATAAAAGAAATTGCAATTGCGGGCGGCGTCTCGGCCAATTCAGGTTTGCGAGATGCCTTGAAAGTTACGGGGGATAAACTTGGCTGGAACATATTTATACCTAAAATGGCATACTGTACCGATAACGCAGCCATGATTGCCATTACAGGCTATTTTAAATATTTGAATAAAGAGTTTGTTGATATTGATGTAACGCCTGTTACAAGGTATCCGATCTAAGGCCTCTTTTTTTCTTTGAAGCCGGTAAAGGCTATACCTGCCATAAGGCATAACACAAAGCCACAAATCCCTGTTAATCGCAAACCCAGATCATGCCCGGGATCTTTACCATAAATGGTTAATGCCGCAAAAAGCGCTATACCAAATGTTTGTCCCAGTTTAGCTGCAAAATAATTCACTGCGAAATAAGTTCCTTCTTTACTGTCTCCTGTCTGCTTAACATCGTCATCAACAATATCAGCAAGTATAGCATTGGGCAATATACCAAGCGCAGCAGCAGGAAAAGCTGCAATAGCCAGTAATATAAAGAGTTGCACCATTGGGTCAATGGGTAACCTGCCTACCGATGAAACACCTGTAAATGCAAGGGCCAGGATAAAAAAGGCAATTATCATCAGTTTCTTTTCACCTGTTTTTCTGACTATAAAGTTTACCAGGGGGTAAAAACAAAGTGATAACAGCACCATAAACCCCATAAACCTGAAACCGTATGATTCCGGGAGGTTTGCCAGAACTGTAACATCGTACATCAAACCGTTTGTAATAAGATTTAATGACATGAAATAGGAAAAATATGCAATTAGAAAGTATATAAAATTCCTGTTCTTCAGGCTTTCTTTAAGCGCCTTCATTAAAGGCATTGTTGATGGTACTGAGTGCGAGTAATCTTTTTCATTGATTGCCAGTACAGGCACCAGCATTAATATTCCTGCAATAATTGCCATAATAATTACCGCATATTGAACAGCAACCGTTCTGGCACTCAAATGCAATGCATGCTGAAACAGGTCAGCAAGGTTATTGGTAAATGAAGAAATTACAATACCTATAACAAAACCTGCCTGCTGGTAAGATGATAGCCTAACCCTTTGTTTATTGGTTGTTGCAAGCTCAGGCAAAAGAGCATTATACGGAATTATATAGGTAGTAGTAGCCACAAAAAACAATGAAAGCACCACTATCAGCCAAACGGCATTTACGGCAGAAACAGCATATAACGGAGGAAAGAAAATGAGTATGCAAAAGAATACCGATGGTATAATACTGTATAACATGAAAGGTATCCTTCGCCCCCTTTTGTTTTTAGTAGTATCACTCTTTCGGCCAATAAAAGGATCGTAAAAGGCATCTATGAGCCTTCCGCTTGCCGTAATTATGGCCATCAGGTTAAACGCACCAAAAATTGCAACCTGCGATATCAGCATATTCAACCCTTTTCCCTCGGGTGGAAGATAGAAATACACCAGCATGACCCCAATAAGATTGAACATTACTGACCACCCCATCATTCCTGAAGCGTATGCTAATCTCTTGCTAATGGGAAAACTCTTCAATGCTTTGTTTGATATAAAAACAATACAAAGGTAAGAAGCTAAACCTATTCCTATTATAAAAGTCTATAAAGTAAGGGTGAGCTATGGCATATTCATGTTTTCTACCGATAAACGTCAAGGGCTTTTGCCTAAATAGCCTCTATTCCAATAAATTAGGCAAAGTAAATAAGGCAGGCTTCTGCTATTACTTTATTTCATTGCCGTTTTCATCATAGTTCTTTGCTCCAGATTTCAGTATACCATTATGATAAGTTGCGACTCTCTTTAAGCTCCCACCTTCATAATATTCTTTATATACTCCATCCAATCTATCATCCTTAAAAGATTGCACATACTGCAACATTCCATCTTCATAATAATGCTTTTCCACTCCATTCTTATTCCCATTAATATATATGGTTTCCCAAGACATATTACCATTTTCATAATAATTTTTTTCAACCCCATTTTCTTTACTATCGATATAGGGTTTTTCAGACCATAATTGACCATTCTCATAAAACTCTTTTTCTACCCCATTTATTTTATTATTAACAAAAGGAGTTTCAGACCACATAAACCCCCTTTTATTATACTTTTTCTCTACCCCATTTTTCTTATTATTTAGATAGGTATTTTCGCTCCTTAATTGCCCATTGTCCCAATATATTTTTTCCACTCCATCTTTATGAGGTCGCTTACATACAAATGCGATTATACAGGTTGTAAAAACAAATAAGACTAAAATCGCCTTTACCCTATTCTTAAATGCACTTGCTTTCATTTCCATATTGATGAAAGTTCTTTATTCAAATTATTTACTATTAGCATAAATACCATTTAGAACTGAGGGGGGGGGTAAATAAGGATACAAGTATGATTAAGAATGGCTTCATTGAAGTGGATTTACTTTTCATTAAGTAAATTTACTCAAAAAGGATAACCAAGGCGAGACATGCCATTAAACGCAGTAAACACAAAGGTTTTCACACATATATCTACCTATTTCACCCGTAAACATTAGCCAATATTTGATGAAATAGCCTCTGCTCCAATAAATAGAGTATATTTGCAGCGTTTTACATAATCGATATCCTTATCGAAGCGTGTTTTTTCAGTCGTAGCTTATTGAAAACACCCCTCAGTAAGCTATCATAAATACATAATAATGAATTCATTTGAGACCTTAGGCCTTCCTACGCCTGTGCTAAAAGCTATTAGCGAATTAGGATTTGAAAACCCAACACCTATTCAAGAAAAGGTAATACCTGTTCTGCTGGAAGGATCGAAAGACATTGTTGCCCTTGCCCAAACCGGCACAGGAAAAACAGCCGGCTTCGGCTTGCCAATGGTGTCGTTGGTTGATTTTTCAGCCAGAAACACACAAGCGCTTATACTGGCTCCTACAAGGGAACTGTGTATGCAAATAACACAAGACATTAAGAACTTCTCCAAGCATATGCAGGGATCGAATGTTGTTGCTGTATATGGTGGTGCAAGTATTATGAACCAGATATATGACCTGAAAAGAGGTGCACAAATTATTGTTGCTACTCCGGGCCGTATGGTTGATATTATCAGCCGTAATAAGGTTGATCTGAGCGGCATTAAGTTTGTAGTACTTGATGAAGCAGATGAAATGTTGAATATGGGCTTCCAGGAAGACCTTGACGATATTCTGTCTAAAACACCAAAAGAAAAGAACACCTGGTTGTTTTCTGCAACCATGCCTGATGAAGTATTGCGCATTTCACGCAAATACATGAACCAGCCAGTAGAAATTACCGTTGGTAACAAAAACCAGGGTAACGACAATATTGAACACGTATATTATGTTACACATGAACGTGACAGGTATGCTGTGTTGAAACGTATAGCCGATTTCCATCCTGATATTTTCGGGTTGGTTTTTTGCCGTACTAAAATAGAAACCCAAAAGGTTGCCGATGCGCTTATAAAAGATGGTTACAATGCCGATGCATTGCATGGAGACATGTCGCAGGCACAGCGTGACCATGTTATGAAGCGCTTCCGTGGCCGCACATTGCAAATGCTTGTTGCTACCGACGTGGCAGCACGTGGTATCGACGTTAATGATATTACCCACGTAATTCACTACCAATTACCTGATGAAATAGAGAACTATACCCACCGTAGCGGACGTACAGCACGTGCCGGTAAAAAAGGTATTTCTATTGCCATTATCAATACAAGGGACCTTGGTAAAATACGTACACTCGAGCGCCTTACTAAAAAACAATTCTCACATGCCGATATTCCGAACGGGTATGAAATATGTGAGAAACAATTGTTTTGGCTTGTAAAGAAGATACACGATGCACAGGTAAATGAACAAAGTATTGAAAGCTACCTGGCTAAGGTATACGAAGACCTTGCTGACCTGAGCAGGGAAGAAATAATCAAGCGAATGGTATCGATAGAGTTCAACAGATTCTTAGATTACTATAAGAATGCACCTGACCTGAATGCAAATGCAGCAGGCTCTCGTGAAGGTCGCGAAGTACGCAGTAGTGCAAGAGAAGGCATGGTAAGGCTATTTGTCAGCTTAGGTATGATGGATAACCTGAACAGGGATACCATGAAAGAATTCCTTACTACTACAGCTAATATGGATTCTGGTGTTATTACCTGGATCGATGTAAAAAATAGCTTCTCATTTATAGAAGTGAAGACAGAAACATCGGAAGCGTTTATGAATGCATTTAAGGGGAAGGAGTTTAAAGGCCGCCCTATCCGTATTGAAAACCGTGGCAATAGAGAAGAGGGTATTCCAAGACAACGTGACCGCGATGGCGGTGGCAGAGGTGGATTTGGTGGTGGCAGAGGCAGAGATGGCGGGAGTGACCGTCGCCGTTCAGGATCGAGAGATGGTGGCTTTAAAAGAAGAAGCGAATACAGCAGCAATGGCGATAGAAGCGCTCCACCAAGAGAAGGCTTTAAAAGAGACAGTGGTGGTTCAAGAGATGGCGGCTCGAGAGAGGGTGGCTTCAGAAGAGATAAAGACAAGAAAACCGGTGGTGATTTTCCTAAGAAAAGAAACACTTTCCGCAAAGGCTGGTAACAGTTTTTGATATACTTAAAGCACCTTACCTTATCAAAAATGAGTAAGGTGCTTTTTTGTTTCGTTAACATCTCATTAACAAGTAAGGCTTACGCCTTATTGTATATTTGCATCAGGAAAACGACGTAAATTCAAATTTGCTTATAAATTTATATATTTGTCTTCGTAAAAAAAATCAACCATGACCAAGAAAGGAATTATAGCATTTTTATTTGTTCTTTCAGCAGGGTTTTGTTTCGGGCAAATACCTGCACCGCAAGGCACACAGCCAGCAGCAGTTGCACCTGACCCTAATGCCCCTGATATGAATTTTCAGGTTACAGAACATGACTTTGGCACTATAGAACAGGACGATAATGGTACATTTTTATTCTTATTCAAAAATGTGGGAAAAGAACCGCTGGTTATTAAAGAAGCTCATGGTTCTTGCGGCTGTACCGTGCCAAAATGGCCGCACAAACCTGTTAATCCCGGCGATATGGATACTCTAAAGGTTACTTATGATACTCACCGTGTTGGCGTTTTTGTAAAGACCGTTACCATTACATCAAATGCTAAAGAATCTCCTAAAGTACTGACCATAAAAGGTAAAGTACTTGCTAAAGATAGTTACCCTGCATTCCCTACGAATAGCGATAATGCAGGTGGCGTTCCCTATACCAATAATTCAGATAAATAATAATTAATTCCCAATCTAACCAAAATCACGAAATCATGAAAAAGCTCTTATTATCAGTTACTTTATTTGCAGGACTGCTTGTAACAGGAACGTTGAAGGCGCAGGACGCAGCTGCTAAACCTGATCCTAATGCACCTGTAATGAAATTTGAAACCGATACCATCAATTATGGTACCCTTGCGCACAACGCTGACGGATACCGTTATTTTAAATTTACCAATACTGGTAAAGAACCTTTGATTATTAAGGAAGCTCACGGTTCTTGTGGTTGCACAGTGCCAACCCCTCCTACCGAGCCTATCCAACCAGGACAGAGCTCTCAGATCAAGGTTCACTATGCTACCGACAGAGTTGGTGCATTTACCAAAACCGTAACTGTTACCAGCAATGCTAACCCTGGTACCAAAGTATTAGTTATTAAAGGAACCATTTTGCCTGATCCTACTCCGGCACCTGGTACTACTCCTGCAACAACACCGGCTACTACAGCTCCTGCAGGTAAATAATTATTCTTCGTTTTATTATAAAGCCTCTCGAACATTCGGGGGGCTTTTTTGTTTATAAATACTACCTTAGTAATATGAAAAGGGCTGGGCTTTTAGTGTTGCTTTTATTCCAGATTGGGATATGTATTTCACAACCTGTAATCAAGTTCACCAAACCGGTTCAGAACCTTGGGTTTGTTACGAAAGGAGACACATTACATTTTCAGTACACATTCACGAATACCGGCAATCAGCCACTTGTAATTAGCGACACAAAGGTGCAATGCAGTTGTACCACAGTTCAAAAGCCTGATGCACCCATATTACCCGGTAAACAAGGTATTATAAAAGCTACATTTATTACCACCGGCGCAATCGACAGGCAGGACAGAACCATTATTGTTACCTGTAATGCCTCTAATTCACCAATTGAATTAAGATTTAAGTGCGTGGTGTTGAAATCAAACAAGAAAACCTGACAGAAATCCTGTTCTAATGCAAATAGGTTATTAATTTTGCTATCCCAAAACACAAAGCGATGAAAACTATTGACGACTACAATTTCAAGAATCAACGAGCATTGGTACGCGTAGATTTTAACGTACCGCTTGATAGTCAATTTCATATTACCGACGATACACGTATTCGTGCTGCTATACCAACCCTGAAAAAAATACTTAACGACGGTGGCTCATTGGTCATTATGTCGCATTTCGGCAGGCCTAAGAACTTGCCGGAAGTAAAATTCTCTTTACAACATTGTGTTCCCCTGCTAAGCCAGTTATTAGAAAGGCCGGTTCTGTTTGCAAAAGATTGTATTGGTGCTGCTACTAAAGCAATGGCCGATAACCTGAAACCGGGCGAAGTATTGTTATTAGAGAACGTCCGCTTTCACGCTGAAGAAACAAAAGGAGCAGAGAATTTTGCAAAAGAATTGGCCTCAATGGGTACATTATATGTGAACGATGCTTTTGGCGCTGCACACAGGGCTCACGCATCTACAACAGTAGTTGCTAAGTTCTTCCCGGGCAAAAAAATGTTTGGTTATTTAATGGCGCATGAATTGGAAAGCATTAATAAGCTGCTCAACCAAACCAAAAAACCTTTCACGGCTATTTTAGGTGGGGCTAAGGTATCGGGTAAAATTGCTATTATTTCAAACCTGATGAATAAGGTGGATAACCTTATTATTGGTGGAGGAATGGCGTACACATTTATTAAGGCATTAGGCGGAAAGGTTGGTAGTTCATTAGTTGAAGAAGACAGATTGGAAATGGCCTTACAGGTTATTGAAGAAGCAAAAACAAAAGGCGTTAAGCTTTATATACCTACCGATACAGTTATCGCTGATGCTTTTTCAAATGAGGCCGATAAAAAGACCTGTGCTATAAATAACATTCCTGATGGATGGATGGGGCTTGATATTGGTCCTGAAACTGAAAAGGAATTTGCCAAGGTTATTGAATCATCGCATACCGTTCTTTGGAATGGCCCGATGGGAGTATTTGAAATGGACAGTTTTGAACACGGAACAAAAGCAATTGCAATTGCCGTAGTAAACGCAACTAAAAAAGGAGCCTACTCATTAATTGGTGGAGGAGATTCTGTTGCAGCCATCAACAAATACAAAATGACAAAGGATGTAAGCTGCGTATCTACAGGTGGTGGAGCGATGCTGGAAGGACTAGAAGGCCAGGTATTACCAGGCGTAGCTGCTGTAGAAGAAGATGCTGAAAAGATAGCTCACTAAGCAAATCTGTCCGGTATCTCTAAAAAGCCAGATGAATCCGGTAGGTATTTAATCTTGATACCCATTTCAATTGTAGCTCTGGCAGGAATTGAACCTGTAAT
>DATHNG010000034.1:0-23736 GCA_035486275.1 Bacteroidia bacterium | reverse complement strand
TATCGGGTTATTTAAGTTTTCAATCATTTATTATTTCACTCTTTAATTTAAATGCAAATGGAACATTACAAATATTACCCATTGTTTCTATGAAACCCATACAACCTCTTTTATTATTATCTTCCAATTATTATCATCTCCTAATTGCAGTATGTACATACATCCTTCTCCGTCAAGAGGACCGTAAACAACACCTTGGTATACCATTACGGATTTATTATTATTAAAAAAATAGCATTTACTGAATTCCATTTTCATAGTTTTACTTTCTTTATCCACCTCAAAAAATGTACAATTTTTAGCTTTAATTTTTTTTATATCTATAGGATAATTTTTTTTATTAAGATTGAAATAATTCACAAAATCATTAAGTGTGAAATATTTCTCTGTACTATCCAAGGAAATACCATACTTATTCCCTTTTGTATAGGTGTTAATGCCTATTTGGTAGTTGAGGTGATTTAAATTTGTATCATATTTACGCGATATTGAATCTCTATTTTCTATTATTCGGACAATCAAATAATTATATACTGAATAATCTTTATCTGACAAAGTATCAGTTTGTCCCAATAAATAGTTGGTTGTAAAGAAGAAAAGAATTGTTATTATAGTTGTTCTCATAAATTATTTTAATTGTATATGGAAGTACTTGTGAAATCATAATTAACTTTGAATTATTATACGTCCATGTGATGCATTTATATATTTATTGGTTAGGAATCATTTGCATAGTTCTTGGGTCTTGATGAGATCCTTTATCAGGACTATCATTATTTTGAATTGTTTTTTTATTCATAGGATTCATTATAGGTTTGTCATGTACTTTAAACACATTCATTAATTCCAAACCAAGTCTGTCTGCTGGACTGTTAGGCCCGATTATGGTAAGCTCACCGCCAATTTGATTAAAAAAATCATGCTGTTTATTAGCTGCGTCAGCATTTGAAGCATATTGATAACCACCTGAAAATGGAAATACGTGAGCCAGAAGTTCGTGCCCTAAATCATAAACCATAACTTGAAACAAAGAAGTAAAACCAAATGCATTATAAGCATACTTGGGATTTATTTTCACCAAAATAATATCTCTATTCTGATTTATAGTGGATAAAAGCTGATCACTCATTAACACTTCATCACCAAGCCTTTGGGCCCAAAATATATAATTAACCCCATCTTTTTCACCCTTCGCGTATTCTAATCTAGCTTGTAAAATAGACTTTCTCATAGAACTAATCTCCGTGTGAGTTCCTTGTTCATCAGTTATAGCCAAAGGGTACGGTTTTCTTGCAGAAAAATCTTGAGTTTCACCACCTTCACCTGATATTTGTTGATCTACAGTGATAAATACATCTGACCCAATATTTCCAAAGTATGGTAAGGGATAGTCGGAAGGCATCGGGCTAACGCTACTAAATTGAACCCACCATTGAAACCCTATATCAGTCGAAGTTAAAAGGTCCATTGCAGCTTGGCCATTCGCATCCAAAAATGAATTCATATAATAAACAGCCTCTAATCCATCCATATCTGTAGCCTCAATTGGCTTGTCACTAGCATACATATATGGAGAATAATAAGGAAATTTTGAAGCTAAAGGATCAATACTAAAGAACCTTCCAAGTCTCGGATCGTAAAATCTCATCCCATAATCGTAAGCATTTGTGGCGCCATATATTTCATTCGTCTTTTCCTTGTCATTAAAAGCATACCTGTAAGAACTATCTCCAGTTAATAGGTATGAGCGACCAGGCTGCACCATGCCGTATGGATAATAATCTTGGGCATTTATTACAAGAGGCATATAATATTTAGCCAATGTATCTGTACTTACTGTGTCAACAGATATTTTTTTGTCGCTCACAGTAGCCATCACATTGCCTAAGTGATTCATTAGTTCATATTGCTTTTGCCCTTCCAGGTATGAATAGGTAATTGAATCAATTGTTCCATAACCAACGGTAGCTTTCTGCAATCTTAATATAGTATCTACTGAACCTAGTCTTTTAGAACCATACATATCCCATTCTGTTAACCTAACAGTATCTTTTTTACGATCGTAAACCGCTAATGTTTTCCCTCTACCTTCTCTTACATAAATTGTTGTATCTGGTGTTGAGCTATGCGGGTAAAATCTTTTTTCTAATCTATTACTCATTGGGTCGTAAAACAATATAATGCTATCGCCATTGTGCTTTTTTATCTCTTTCACTTTTCCGTACACATTCCATATAATTGTATCTAAGCCTCCGGCACTGTCCTTTGCAAGTTCACCAATTTTATTATACTGGTAGTTCCTGCCACTTGTTTCATTATCAATATCTACTGTATAATTAGTAGCACCTACGGCATCATTCACCTGTGTTAGCTGGTTTCTGCCTTTTGTGTAATGGTACGTCATACTATCCATAGCTAATGGCCCTACTGCTGTATTGCCATGTCTAAGGTACAATAAAATATTACCATTTTCATCATAGCTTACCTTTTCTTTCAAGTCGTTTATTCCGGTGCGTGTTGTCCATGTATTATTTACCGTATCAAGCCCTTTAAACACACTATCTCCTACATAACGGTTAAGCTGGTCGTAATTATACGTATAGCCTAATGTTTTAGGCATTAGTGGTTTTATAGAATAGGTTGCCCCTGCTATATTGCCATTATATAATGATGTTATCGGTAAACCTGTAGCCTGGAAATTGGTTTTTGCAATGGAACGGTAATCGCCATTAAAATAGTTCAGCGTAAAGCCGTATGCATCTCGTGCAATAGTTGCATTGGCACCATGCACATCGCCATCACCTCCGGCATCGTACGATGGATTTAGAACACTACTATTAATTCCTTTCAACCATCCATTAAGTGTATACATATAATCTAAGCCTTGTACCTGCCTTCTTCCAATAACTTCTCTTGCCAATGCCCCGTGGTCATAATACTCATAGTCGGCATCCTGCTCCCAAAATAGGCTGTCGTGGCTTGTATTCACTTCCTGTAGCCTGTTATCATCATCGTATACATAATTATGAATAAACTGGTCTATGCTATCTTGTTCGTATGCCAGTTCATTTACATTTCCGCTAACAAGATCGTAATAGTAGTTTATGCGTTTATAGTGTTGCTTAACTACCGAATCGTGGGGCACATCTATTAATATGCTGGCAACATTACCTTCAATGTCGTAAGTGTAATGAATTGCATTATCATACGTCTTTATATTATTATCACTCACTTCTTCATACGTAATGCTTGCAATCCTTTTTCGTAAGTTCTGCTGCGCCAATGGTATACTGCCATATGTAATCGAATCGTAATATGTATGGGTTACCTGGGTTTTAGTTCCTGTATTTATAAAATTCTGCAACTCTGCCGCTTTGCGGGTAAAAGTATCCGGTAGTACCGGTAATACTCCATATGCAATAGTACAACCGACACAATGGAAACAGCTTGGCAGGCTTTGCGGTACGGTGCTCACCTGGCCTACTTCATTTACCCTTCCCAATGCATCAAATTGTGTATAACTATATAACAGTGGCCGTTGCAAAGCATTTTGTGAAAGGCATATACGGCCTGCCAAATCATACCAGTAATGTACACTATCCCCATCAGGTGTTTGCTGTTTTATAGGTTCATTCAATGTATTGTAAAAATAGTGTGTCTGAAAACTATCAACCGGGTAAGTCGGACTACCACTTACCTCCCCGCTATTACGGAAAGTATTAATGTTGTTTTGAACCGTAGTTGTAAGTGTTATAGGGTGTACCCCCTGCGGTGGAACTGTTTTCACAAGGTTTCCTGCCTGATCGTAATAGTATAAGGTATAATGATATAAATCAAACGGCTCTGTTACATGAAAACTGTCATCGATATTCATACAATGTGCAATATAGTTTGCTTCAAACGCATTCTGTACTGAATCCATATATGTATTATATTCTTCCGTAGCGGTATATTGTGCATCCTCCATAAGCTGGGTATAACAGGTATTAGTGTCCGTAGGCGGAGGCACCTCATTGGCAGCCCGGTTACAAAGCAACAACGCAAGGTGTTTGCCATCGCCTAATGTCAGGCTGTCACCCGATGCACACTGTTGGTAAAACTGAGAATATTCCATATAGGTCATATCAAAACCAAAGTATTGGTTAAGATAAGTACTCAGCAAATTGGTATAGTTTGGCGATGTATCACTTACATCTTTATATGCTTTCCCGAAATGTACTATAGCTGTATCGATATTAACGCATGATATACAACATTGGGGGTTAGCAAATTGAGCTGAATCCTGTATTGATAGCTGTTCAAAGCCTGCATACATGGTATGAGGAGCCTCATTATCAAATTCTATAGCGCCTGTACCGGTGTACCCATAATTCCCAATGGAAAAGCCTACTCCTAGTGCACGCCCAGTGCCCAGGAAAGGAGTAACAGTATACCATTTATTTACTGTAGGGTCGTAGGCCCAAAAATTTCGTATATATGAACTGGAATAATACGGGCCCTTGCCATTATAACCTGTTCCCACGTAACCTTTTCCATTTACAGTAAAGGAAACAGAGCCGAATAACCCACTTGCATAGGGTAATGGAGCTATCTTTAACCATTTATTCGAATCAGGGTTAAACCTATACATATCATTATATAGATTTCCACTGCCGTCCATTCCGCAACCAGCATATCCATAACCACCAATTGAAAATGACACCATACCAGTTCTTGTGCCTCCGGGAAATGAAGCTCTTGCTGTCCACGTATTTGAAGAAGGGTCGTATTTCCATACGCTGTTATAACATGTAATAGGAGAAACATTCTGTTCAAAGGAAAAAATAGAGGTATCAGCATGGGCTGAATCACCACCACCAACATAAGCTGTATCTCCAATAACAAAAGAAAAAGCATTATTCCTCGACGCACCAGGAAATGCAGCCATGCCTGACCATGTATTTGTTGATGGATTATATTGCCTCAGGTCTTTAAGGAATGTCCTTGTATTCCTATTAAAGCCTAACCCCGTATATCCTTTTCCGTTAATTGCAAATCCTATTCCTGCTTCCCTTGTTACATCAGAAGCGCGCTGAACCCAACGATTTGTACTTTGCTCCCACCTCCATAAAGAGGATATAGTTCTATAACTACTATCACCACCTACTACGTAACCCGAATCTGCTATAGAAAATGCAGCGGCACTATATATCCTGGTTATTGTTGGAGAATCAAGAGCTTCCCTACTATTCCACAATCCACCGGCAGCAGTCACCTGCTGCGGCTTATCACTATCCTGGCAGCACGACATCCACAAAGGCATTTGTAATGGTGTAGTAGCATAAAAACACGAACCACGGCATAATGTGCGTAAAGCATATGCATTAGCCGGACTTATGCTGTCTCCGTAATACTTTGAAAGGAATTCACCAAAATTCGGGTATTTTGTATGGTCACTTGCACTATCCCTGGAATACAAGGCATAGGCTGTATCTATATTTCCGCACTGGCAGGGTGTAGGCTTATAATAGGTTACAGGAGGCCCGGTAACGCCATTAGAATCGTAATATGGTGGTGGCATATTTATGGTCGTTCCATTACATAAGGTATCAGAATACTTAACACCAAGCACTCTGTGAATCACATCCTCAAATGAAATATCACCACTGTCATCTGGCTGGGAGTATGGTGTAGTGCTGGAGCCCATCGGGTGATTTATATTACAGCCCGCTTCACATACATCCAAAAAGCCTTCCATGAGCCTGGTTGAATCAATTGATGATATGGCACCACAATTACCCAGCTGCTGATACCAGTAATAAGCATATGATAGACAGGTACTGTCGCAATGTACGGTCATTGCGCTATCGAAATAATGCTGCTGCGCTGCTATTGTTAGTGCAGATGATCCTATATTTTTGGTGTTTACGTATTCGGACGAAAAGTGCCTCGGTGTTTTACTATCGTAAATTGTTGAAGCACAACCTCCTGTATTCAGTCCTACGCAATTCGCATATATACTACATCCTGTGCTGACATATATACTGTCAAGGGAGTCCTGTGCATGTTGTTTTAAACTGGAATATATTCCTTTGAACATATCCCATGCCATATTTTCTCCGCCTGCACATAAACCGCATAGAACAGTATCCGTCGCACTAATGGTAAAGGTCATGTTAATTCCTTGTAACGTATCCTGGTTCCTGTTAATTGCGAGGGCTACCATTTCCCAAAGGTTCAATGTTATTCCCCCTACAGTTGCATAATATTTCAACCTGTTCCGCATCCATGTGGAATCAACCTGCCCATATCCTCCTCTTTTAAAGTAAGGGTCAGGATTACTGATCACTGTACTACAATTATAAAACGGGCCTTTACCTAAAGGATTAAGATACCCGGCGCTGGCAGCAGCCGTGTAGGTAGACGTATTAATCATGTTGTAGTCATACGTATTGCTGCTGCTATCATCCATGCAACGTGTATAAAAACAATATTCAGGATGGTAGCCTACCAGAGATGAAGCCCAGGAAGGCTTCCAGTTTTGAATGAATTCAGAAAGGCTTAGTTGTTGCGGAAGATATTTTAATCCGTTTATTACCACAGAATCATTTGTGCCTGCGGAGTTAAGATATGGTGTAACAGGATATTGGTAATATGTGCTATTGAGCACAGATGAAGCATCACCCGGCGAGTAGGTAGAACCAGATTGAGTATACGTACAATATTGTCCGCCAAGGGTAACATCGGCAAGCATCTCACTATAAAGCCCGGTACAAGGGCTTGGGGTCTGGCATAAGAGATTACATTGTGACTGAGCGGTATAAAACGCCGCATTTGCATTCAGCGTATCCTGATGCGTTGAGACAGCTTCTCCTGCAGTATGTAATTCAGTAATGTAGTTATGAACAAAAGCGCTTTGTGTTCCCAGTGCTGAAAGGCATGATGCACATGTCATATTACAACCACTGAAGTTGGTATTAGCAATTGCATTTGCTAAGTAGGTACTATAGCTTTTAATACAGGCAGCGTGTCTTTCAAACTCGCCGGTATAAAAACTGATGGCTTTGGGGTCAACAGATATCAAACGCGTTACATTGTATTCTCCCGGTTGCAGGTAAACGGTAAATGAGTCCAATATGTTTTGGTGCCCGCAAAGACTATCGAAAGCATTTGCATACGAGAAATTACTGTCATAATGAAGTATGATAGCACTGTCACAACCGCAACTATTGGTTATCATGAGCTGAACATCATACAAACAATCTGTACATACATGTGCACTTGAGCAGCTGGTATCGGTATAGTTGCCTGGCAGCAATTGATAAGCAAAATGATAATCCCCGGCATTGGTAGCAATTAAAGAATAGCCTGATACCTTCGAAGAATTCGTAGGGTGTGAACTGCCTCCGCCCAGCAAATTGGCATATAGGGTTGAAGCTGAAGAATAAGAACCTATTGGTTTCATATTAGAAGGTAAAAGACCTGCAAGGGCAGTAGCAATAGTTTTACCGTTTTCATCCATATAGCTCACACTTATCTGGCCATTTGCATCTATAACCATATTTTTCATGTAACTTGAATCAAAACCCACCTCGCTGCCAAACAAGCGGTCAAGTTCCTGTTGGGCTGGTATACCGTAGAAGTATTTTGTTTCATGCCCTGAGCCGAGCCGGTGCGTTTTACCTGCAATACTCTGCCTGCTAATTCTGCCTGTGATATCAGGAGTATATTCTGTCATTACAAAAGGGTAGCCCTGTGCATCGGGTAAGAACCTGTCAAAACCGGTAAGCGTGTCCGGATTCGCAGAAGAATAGTATCCTGATGAGCCTCTAGTGGTATTTGCCGTGTCACCTTTCAGGCTATCCATTCCCACAGGAATATATGCACATGTTCCGGTATCGAAATCTTTCCTGTTATATTCTGAATCCATTGGGTCAAGATTGTATTTATTATAATAAATTATCTTGCCCGAATCTATCGGTGCAGGTAATGTTGTAACAGCAGGACGTCCCTCGAAATCATATATGGTCTCACCGATTATAGCTTTTTTTTGTGAATTGTTCAAGGTAACACTTTGTCGGTTGCGAAGCGAGCCATCGAAATAACTTGCTACTTCTTTATGTTTTCCCTGCTCAGCAAAAGCCGCTGTATATTGCCAATTAAGGCTGTTCTCATGTCCATGCCAGTTGAACTGATTTTTATAATAACGGAAAACGCAGGATGTATCCGAAGACCAGGCACCTTCTATTCTATCTCCTACCGAATCATAATGTATGGGACGTATCCTGTAAAAAATGCGGCCTGGGTTGTATATAAGACTGAACGCATATTCACATCCCTGAATAGTTACACGGGTGGCATTTCCTTTGAAAAGAAACCCGAAATCGGAATATGAATTGGTTGTATCGTGCTTAATGACATAGCTGCTATCATCATAAAATGTATATTCAAGATCATACTCATTGGCGCCCGTCACATGTGTCCAGTTTATAATCAGTCTTTGATTGGTTGCATCATAACTGTGCATCGGCAACATCGGCGAAGAGCAATTGAAGTAATAGATGCGATTGATATAAATGTCTTCAGCCAGTGTAAATACTTTAGGGAAATATGGAGATAATGTATAGATCATGGTTCCATCAAGATACACTGCAAGTATCCGGGTAGTGACCTTGTACCCTCCGTTAAATTTAAATGATGAACGGAAATTGAACCGTTTTGCCTTTGCGGAATCATATCGTATATAAAGTGATTTTGCCAGGCTGTCCGGTACACCAGCGGCACTATAATAAGTAATTTCCACATCGGCCCTAAATGAATGGTCGCCTATCAGAAATCGTGCCGTATCTTCGTTCAGTTCAAGTGAAACAACATCGGTAACACTTATATTTTTTTCAATGGTCGACCATAATGAGGTTCCATATTTATCATCCTGCACGGTCAGTGACGAATCGTCTCCAAAATGCCTGCCATCTTTACTTCCATAGAAATGCTCTTGCCCGAAAGCTTTCATATTGCCTATGGCTAATAACATAAGCATGATACATAATTTATGCAGCTTTCCTTTCAGCATGTCTGTTATGCTTTTCTGTTAGTCAGTTTGTATATATAATCCAGTAATTTGTATTTTCCATATGAGTTAGTCAAGACTATACTGCTGTGGGTGTCAGAAAACACCTTGGCTTCGCTGAATATATTTTTATCCAATTGCTTCTCAGAATAGCTTGAATAATAAATACCTACTCGAGGTTTCTTACACATGGTGCCAGATAACATGCCACTATAAGATGAATACATGTACATCTTCTCAAGACTGTACGTATTATGGTCAAATACCAACCTGAACCTGTTCCAAGTGCCACCCGGAATTGATATTTCATACTGGCCGTGGTTATTATCAAGCTCTTTATAAGTTATTTTTACTCCCGGAACATGTATCAGGGAATCTACCTTACTCATATCCCATAACTGCTGTTGAGATTCTGAGTTATTTTTTACCATTACGGCTTTCTGGGTATGGTCAATCACAAAATAATACTTGCTATTACGGTAATATTCGAAAAGCTTTTCACCTGAATTGATCCTGAAATAATAATCTTGCCCACTTATATAACAATCTGCATTCATGGAATCGCTGGCTTTCTTGACAGAATCATACGGATAAAAACAGTATTTCATCCTGTATGATGCATCACCCTTATTGAACCGAGCCGTGATTTTAACTATATCTTGTGAATAGTCCTGACTAATGCCCAGACATGGCAGAATACAAAATGCCACAAGCAGCAACCAATAGACCACATTTAATGTAAATTCCTTCATCATTTTAATGCAATAGTTTTCGTGGATAGCTGGAACGGCTTTCCTTAATCGTCATGATTCCTCTTTCCGTTTCCTTTTTCACCCGCAACAATATTCCCTCATCATTATATTCATAGAATGTCGCGTAGTTATTTTCATCCAGTGTTGCCAGTAACCTCAGGCTGCTTGGGTCATATACATAGCTTGTCATCTCTGCAGCAAATGGCTCTATCCGTATATCATCATAATACGCCGTATTTGACCCTGCCACAAGTTTCACAATTATTGATTTGGCTGCACCAGGCACTTTGAACCTGCTTTCAAAACGCTGCCAGCCTTCTATTACCGGCCCCGAAGGTTTCATTACATATTTTGCGGAGGAGCTGGTAAAGCTTACAACTATACTGTCCTTGATGTAGCCAGTTACACCGCAAGTTGTGGATTCTTTCACCCATGCACTTAACAGGTAGCTGCCACTATCAGGGGAAAACAAGGGTATATTCCCTCCTTTCAGAAGGTAGTATTTGGAAGCAGTGGTGCTATCTATCGCACCATTAAGGTAAAGTATCGGTCTGGAAACGGAATCGTAACTACCGGCGTTGATTTTAAGGGAGTATTTACCCGTATGCGCTTGCGTTGAGGTAGTGTCGGAGATGTAATCCATGAAGCTAAAATGGGTGTTATCGCATGCCGCATTGCAAGTTGGGGTGAACCCGTAATCTTCAAATCCATCGAAGGCAATATCCTTGTATCTTGCATTTGAAGAGGCTGCTACCTGTAATGATTGCACGTACCCAAACAACATAGATGAATAATCACCTAATATATCCTTGCTTTCTATTTCATTGCCTTTCTGGTCATACATCGTCACTATACTTGGCCATGTCCAGTTTTTATCGGAAGTATCCAATGGCCATATTGAGCTTCCACTCGCCGGAGGATCCCATATCTGGTTAAAGTGATTGAAAATGCCGGTATTCCATATATTGCTTTGCGTGGAAGCCAATGCAGGTGAACGGGTATCGTAATAAATATAATTACGCTGAGGCCTCCAGTCACCTTTCATTCCTTGTACATATGGATTTACTATACTATTGACGGCAAGATTCTCGCATGAATCGTGGCAGGTAGTAGTAGTGACACAGGCGGTGGCTACCAACACGGCTTGCATATCCTCAAGCCTGTGGGATGGATCACGATCTATCCAAAGATTTAAGCAGCCGTTTGCATTTATAGAATCCTTGCTTATGTGCCGGGGGCCTACAATAGCATTTGTGTACAATGGGTTCAGGGAATCAAAGAAAATTGGGCTGCCACTTACACTACTGATTGTAAGTATTGAATTCCCAATCTGAGCCTGAAAATTCGTCAGTTGATCCATTCCGGTAGGGCCGGTTAGGGCAAAATACAATCCTGTATCCAGATCTGAACATAACCTACCCCTTATATCATTGTCAGGATAAATGCTATCTAAGGGTGTGGCAAAAAGCTGATGATTTGTTATAATTGAATCTAAAAATTGCTCAAGGCATGTATCAGCTGGATTTGAGATAGTTTTACATACCGGCGCTTCTACCGAAGTGTACGGAATTTGCCAGAGATCATTATATTCAGTTGCATTTGCCTGCAATATTTGCAGGCTGTCTTTCATATATAGTTTTGTCTTGCCTGCCGGAGAGAGCATGGAAGTTACTTCACATACAGGAGTAGCTGGCATATTCCTTCTGCCGGAGCGTATAACTTTAACGATTGTATTATTTAAAATAACAGGGTTTCCGTTTCTGTCCATCAGCATGAGGCTATCCTGGGGCTCCGTAATCCAACCTCTGACAAGACCTGATGGAGTGCTGTATTCAATTTCATCGCCGGAAGTAAAATAAGTCGCAGGTAGAGATGGTGAAGAAATGGTTCCGGTTGACCTTGTAGTAAGTTCCAGCATTGCTTCTATGTTCTGGTACGCTGAACCCATGCCATCATATGCCCAATGCGCCGGATAATTAAAGGAATATATAGGTTGGTTAAATTCATTGTTTGTTTTCGTAAGCAATACTTCTCCTGTTTCTCCATCATATAATATATTCTGTGATGTTATTGTTGCACCGTTCTGGATCTTTGTAACATGATCAAGCAGGCCTGTTCTGTGAATATATTTAGTCGTCACCGCAGAACGGAACCTTGTATGTTGCGTGGCATAACTTGGACATAAAGCCAATATGTCAAGAAAGAGAGGAATAATGCCAAACGGAACCACCATGGCTTCGAAATTGGGCGTAATACCCACTTCTGTACTTTGCGTATCCTGCTCCCTCATGTCCTCCCAAACATCAATATCCTTCCCAACCGATGCGGTTGAAATAGCTCCTGTCGGATTAATGACTTGCACATCGTTATTCAAATGCATGGACGGTACGCTGGAATTATCCACTTTATATGAATAAGATATACTTGAAATGAGCGACTTATTCTGGTCATATATTTCCTGGCTCTTTTCTTTACCGGGCATATCATTCACCTCTACCGCAAAACCTTCAGATGTATTCATAAAGTCCTGAACTCCTATGCTGAAAATACTCAGTAAGGGACTAGATGTTATTCTGTTAACCTTAGGTGCACCTGTATAACCGGTTTGAACCGGAAAATCATACGCAGTATAGAACCTGTTGATAGTGTAGCCTGTTCCTGTTCTTATGACTCCGTCATGTTTCAAATTGGTGACGGTAACCTGGCTATAAACTACCTGCGGGGATGGGAACAATGTTTCGCCCAATGGTGTTTCTGTATATAAACGATTATTGGGAGCAAGTAAATATTGTTCCGTATACGGCAACGGTTGCCGCAAAGGGTTCTCATCACCCCCTATAAGTGGCTCATACGTAGCAACACCACTGCTAATTGTGAACTGACCGTTGGCCGAAGTTTTCGTATAATTAAAAGTTTGACCATATTGAAATGTACTCTGCCCGTTAACCATATCTGACCAGTTATCGGAAATATCTATTTCTTTTACTCTTGTTCCTCCACCATATTTTTTGTATATAGGATTATCCAACCGTATATAAGAGTGCGAAGGGACGATGTATTTCCCGAAGTTTTGCAAAACAGCTCGCTGGTCGAAACCTGTAAAAATATCTATGACCTCCGGAATTATTCCTAAGAGGCCTTCGATGATGGAAAGCGGAGAACCTGTAATTTGCGAACCTGGATACGCAATCTGGGGTAAATTGAGCCTTGCAAACTGCCAGGAGGCTATCGAGACCGGATTGGCGTTTCCGACAAAAGGATCATTTGAATTTACCATGTTTAACTTGATTGCACCAAGATGGGGATTCACCACTTTGATGCTGTCTATATCAGCGTAGCCCGGCACATATTCGTAACTTGGTGTTGTAAAGTTTCCCACGTTGGTAAGGAAGCGGAAATACAGCTTATTGGTTGCCGAATCAATATTTGCCAGGTATTTATTATGAAAATCCTGTACATTGCTGACAGCCGTCGGGAGTTTTACAAATATCCAGTTATTGTAATGTACTAACGAACCATTTGTTAACGGAAGGCCGAAATTATAGAGGTCCGATCCTGTTGAATCATTTGGGTTAAACCCGACTCCTTTTATAATGAACATCTGCGTAGCCCTTTGGTTCTGCACGTATGCATAATCATTGGATTCATAGTTGACTGTGATGTGTCCTCCGGATGGCAGGTCGATACCTGTAAGGTTCCAGGCTGTAGCAAATTGATTCGTTCGTACTGAGTCCTGAAGGGTATAAGGAAAATCTTCAGTCGGAGGCATTCCTGCCGGATTGTATTTATAATATCCCCACCGGTCATAGTGATTATGACTATAACCTGGATTCTCAGCAGCACTGGTCGGGTATGTAAATTTATAACTGTTAAGACTTCCTTCCGTATTGTTACCATAAGTAAAATAGACCCTGGTAAGCGTGAGTTTTCCTCCACCGGAAGCCAACGAATTTGGTGTTCCGGGACATAAGGAATAGCAATATTCAAAATGAACGGTTTTTATCGGTACTGCATTTGCTCCGTTCTTAATGAGGTCCGCTTTGGAATAAAGGTCAATTTCCTTAAGGCATTTTAATGAGTCCTTGCTATCTATGCCGCCATTCTTATTTTTAACTCCGAATCCATCTTGACGATCTTCTAAAATGAATTGAGCAACCATGGTTTTTGATTCGATGGAATGTGAATACCATATCTCTTTTTCTCCATACGTATAGTTTGCCTTATCATCAGGCGAATATGACATTAGCCCTATTTGGTAAGCAGCGGAGCCCAGCTCAAAAGGGCTTCTCCATCTATATGGCTTGGCCTTTGAATATACCTGGGTGTAATTGAATTTTACAGCTTCACCTAAATCATCATCTGTTATTCCATCACCTGTCAAATCAACGTAATCAGATGATAATATACCGGTAAGTAAAAATGAATGTGAATATGAAGGCAGTTCCTGTTGGTTAAAATAATTATCCAGGCCCTTGGTATTACTGATTGAATTGTCAACATTGGTATCATATGTGACCAGGTTAACGCTATCGGAAAGATAATAGTTAGATATGGATGTATTAATTCCGGTATTTACAGAGAAGGTCACTTCTTGTTGCCTTGTATTGTATGCAGGTAACCCATACACATATCGTTTCCCATCGGGATTGGTCACGGTAATCTCGGACATGTGATGTTGGGGCCAATAAAGCCTTGAAATATGATATATACTGGCTGATGCTCCACAATTACCAAATACACTGGTATTTAAGGGGTAACTGTTTATGGTTTTGTCAAGACCCATAAAATTCGCTTCATATGCGGAGAGGATACTGGTGGATTGACTCCTTTTCTCCCTTCGCGTTTTGGTAAGATTACCTGAAACCAATAATGTTGAGCCGCTAAGGTCAAATATATTACGGGCTGTTACTGTCTGTCCGCTTTGGTCAAGCTGAACCATCATCGGGGCGGTATTGCCAATGGTCTTGTAGTAAGACGTATCATTCACTGTTTTCTCACCGACACTTTTCATATAAAATGGTTCGTAATTTATATTACCGAGCTGAAGGCCTTTAAAATGAACCTTACCTATAAAATCATTATTGGCTTTCCATTCATCAGTTGTCGTATTACAGATGTTATCGCTTAACTCCACTGCGGTATGCGAAACTTCAGTAAAACCCAACTCTACTCCGACAATACCTGACTGACTCTGGTCGCTGCATTCATGGTCATATAATACACCAACGTCGCCACGGAAAGGCCTGAATTGCCCTTCAATTCCCTGGCCATTGATGCTAAATAAGTCGTAGGTGAAATTGGTTATGGGAAGGTTCGCTATATGCTGAACAAAGGGTAGATCTTTTTCCCTGTTAAAGTCATACAAGGCGTATGGATTAGCATTGGCAGAATCTGCATACATATAGCCAAATGCGGGAAGGCTCAATGTATGGGTTGCCAAAGTCTGTTTACTATAATAGCCATCAAATGTAACATTAGGGTGTATTCCAAATATTGCCAAACCTAATGTTGCATCGAGAGTTACTGAATAATTGTTCAGTGGCATGGTCATGGTAGGAACATAGGTAGGAGATGCAAATGATATTGAAGTGCTGGTTCCAGCGCCTCCGGTCAGGAAACCGATGTCCTTACTCATGGTAAGCGCTTTCAACCCTGTCCTGGAATTATAGGAAATTCCCACAGAATTTCCTAAGCTAATACCGCTATTGCAAATATTGTCTGCTTCAGCAGAAAACCCTATGGATGGGTTAATACCATCCTGTGAGTTATAGCTGACCCCAAGATTACCCGTTAATGTACCTGCATCCGGATCTGCAAATTGCAATGAGGTACTAATTCCAGCCGTGTATCCCGGTCCTTTGTAATTATTATAGAAGATTCCGCCATCTGCGCTCAGAGGGATTGGAATGCCCATAAATTTCATGCCTATCCCTGCATCGAACCCTACTGTGATATTATCCTTCATATTGAAACTCTGGGTAACTGTATCAGAAATAAAATCATCTGGCAATCCTCGCAGCTGACGATTTATCTCCCCATTATTAATGTTCCAACCAAGCCCAACCCAACTTGCTTCCTGATCCATTGTTACGCCGGAATGGTAAGAAAGGTTGATCGGATAGCCTTCCACATCCATGAGTGGAATATTATATGTGAAACTTCCACTCGCTAAATCGACCATGTTTGTCGTACCAACGGGCTCAAATGCCTGCATTTCAGGTTGGGATGGCCCACCTGTCAGTGCCCACGCAGCTGTAGGATAAAATATCTGGAATAGCATATTTAACCCTGTAAAAGCGGCTACAGCCTTGAAAAGAAACTTTCTTTTCCGCAACCGCTTACTTGCAGATTCTTTCTTTGTGCTTTTATGAGTGCTAATCTTCAACATCTTTTACATGGTCTTTAATACAGGTATATTCTTTATATCCTTTCCAGTCACAACCAAATTTATTTTACCCGTATTCAGTGTTTTGTTCTCGAATTCTATCACCCTGTCCTCCAATTCAGATTTATTCGTACTAACTTCTTTGCCACTTTTATCAAAGAATCCCAGAGAGAAGGTGTAGTATTCTGATATTCCTGTATTCCCATCAAATTGGCATATCGAACATGGTATTGTATCCTGACCTTTTATGAGGGCGATGTCCTTTTGTATTTTGAAATCAAAATACTCGGTTATTCCTTTTTTATATGTTGAGGTATCGCCCAGTTTATTTACCAGGCTGTCCATTTTTGATTTGTCTATCCGCAATACATAATGTTCCATACCACTAAAACGATTGTATTCCTCCTTGAATTCGTCATGGGGAATATTGAAACTCCGCTTTTCCATCATCACGCAATATGCAACTGGTTCATATTGCAGAGAATATTCTACTCCTTTAAATTGCTTATTTATGCGGAGACCGTTCTGGGCCTTTTCCACATACTTAACATATTCAGAAGGACTCACGGCATGATTGCATGATGCAAGCACATTGGCTGTAAATAGAAAAATAATGTATACGTATATCTTTCTCATTCTTCTCATTCAGTAGTATAATAGAATAACAGTTTATAGACCTGGCCTTTACTATCTGTGATCTCTAGGTCATAATATTGCTTTTCTTTCAAAGCTGTGTTATGCCTTGCATCTATCTGTAATTTGTTTACTCCAGGTTTTATTTCAATATCAGGCAGGGATTTTAAATTCTCTCTTTTGTCCATCCTTTTAATTACGTAGCTGAGTTTTTTGTCATTAGCTTTATCATTATAAGCAAAGCGGAAAATACCTTTCGTTACATAAAAGCGTCCATCGCTTATTTTCGTTGCGACCGGGTATATGACATCATCAGTTGGCGGCGGTGGCGGTGGCTTTACTGTAAATGTCCATATATCGGTTGTTCCTAAATTATATCCCTCATAGCTTGCCCCTAACTGCCATGCATAGGCTACACCTGGTTCCAATGTTTGGGCTGTTACAGGGTAGGTTGTATAGGTTGAGGTAAGGTCATTCAGGTTTAATATAGGTACATTCTGCAAAATCCCTTCTGCAGGATTTTGATCTTTCTGTAAGGCCACAAGGTGAAGTGAATATATTATATTAAGTCCTATCAATGGTCTTGGTGGTATCCATGCCAATACAGGATACTGAACACTTATTTCCTCTTGATTCCTTGGGCTCGCTAGCTCAGGCGGTAGCATCGGTGCAACTTCCATTTCATTGCAATTTGAGCCAAGCATTTTGTTCGTTGATGCTGCATAGATAGTTATGCATAATACATATTGTCCGTACGGTAGTTTCCCGGTTGATTGAAGCACTGTGGATTGTTCCGTACTCCCATATACCCATTTTGCACTGCCGCTTTCAATTGCACTGAAATGATTTGCACCGGGTGTTAATGTCATTACTTGTGTTGTTACCGTAAGCACATTCAATGAGCCCCCTGTACGTATCGCACACTGCACATTGACATTAACAATAGCAGTACTGGTATTAATAAGTGTTGTCTTCCATATATCATCAATGAAGAACTGCTTGGCAGGAGACGGGTAGAATACAACCGATACCTGTGCTCCTGCTCTGTGAGCGCCAAGAATTAAGATACAGATAAATAAAAACTTAAATGTAGTTCTCCTCATCCAAGTGGTTTTAATTTTTCACCGATTAATTTGAGCATTGTAATATGGTAATTTATTTTATTCCGTAATTATGTAAAAGTACGTAGCCACTAATTACGTATTTATACGTATCTGGGGCTTGAAACCTTTATTTGAAGCCAACTAAGCAAGATTGATACTCAGAAAGTATTTCAAATAAAAATCTCTGATTCAGAATTAATTAACGTTTATATAATATGAAAATTGAAAAAAGGGCAGCTATGCACTGCAGAATTTCTACCAAACAATAGCAGCGTTTGTGCTGACAAGAATTTGTCCGGTATGAAAATCAAAAAGGTTATCAATATTATTCCTGCAGTTCAATTGAATTGATAATTTTCCCCATTTGCCAAACATTGTTCCGATCGAACCAATAAGTCCGGCGCCATTTGAAATTACACCCGGTTGCTCCACCCATTGGGCTCCTGACGAGAACATAAAACCTTTTCCTATACTCATGTTATATGTTCCCTGTCCTATAAATTGAGACATATCACCTGTCCACGCACTCCTGCTTTCATTGCCTGTGAAGTTTACACTGCTGACATTGGTTAGCATTATCGTCTCGTTGAGCATATAATATGTCAGGTTTATATTCTGCGCCAGAAATGTAGAGTTGTCCGGTGTACTGTATTGGAAATTACCTAAGAATATCGTTGATAGTGTACTTCTGCCAAGTACCTCTGCTCTTACATTACTGGTAAATGAGATCTGATTGATATTGCTTGTTATATTATTTGCAACTACTGTTCCTTGTTGTTGCTGGAACTGTCTTGGCGAATAATTGAATTCGAGATCTACTGCGCTTACTGGTTTATACTTGACACCTGCATCTATCCAGTTATCTGTTCCTTGTGTCCCTGTTAGCCCGTTTGGGTTCTGCACTACATGGGCTCCGCCCAGTTCCAAGGTTAATTTCCTGCTAACCTTTTGCTTCAGTTCTATCCGGTATGTTTTTGTACCACTCAGTAAGAACTGATTACCTAATGTGATATAGTTATTTCCTGTGTTGAGGTAATCTGCCTGTATATCTGTTTTTAATATCGGTATTATACCATGTGCCTTAATAGCATATGCAAGATCACTGCTATTAGGATTAACTGTTGGAAGAATTGCTGAATCCAGTTTATTAGGCAGATAGGTAAAGTAAGAGTGGGCAATTTCTCCTGTTACATCAAAATTTTTTGCAAGCACTATCTTTTTGCTCAGGTCGAATATCCAATTCGATTCAGAAAGAACAGATGTACTCGCAGGGTTTGAAATATTGATTACAGTAGCATAGAGATTGGATTCTTTAGGGCTGCCTATTCCTATACTACCAAACTCAACTGTTCTGTTATAGGTAGGTACATTTATTCCTGTCATTAAATAGGGATCAATTACTGCCTGCTCCTTTCCATAGCCTCCTGAAACATAAACGTCACCTGTTTTGTATCCAATGTCAATACCGTTCATCATAAAATTATGCAAGGTGAATTCAGATATTTCAGGATTGGCACGGCCAATGGTAATGTACTGGAAACCTGAAAGGAATTTTTCGTATGGTTTCAGCATTTTATTTTGCTCCAATGATTTTACGGCATTATCCGGGTTGCTGAGTGAGCCTTTCTCTTTCTCATATTTGGCTTCTTCATTCTTGCTAGTTGAATCTGCCTGTGTAAGTTTTGCGTAGTTCTTCTTTATGGCAAAGAGTTGTTCGTACCGTTTTTCCAGTTTCTCGTATGTTGCTATTTTCTGTCGTAGGTTATGGAGTTCCGTAGTGTCTCTTTTAATATTATTCTGAACTGAATCTTTCTCTGTTTTTGTTGCCTTGGCAATGGAATCTTGCTTGGTTGGCTTATTCAGGGTATCTTGTTTTGAAGATTTACCTGCAAGGCTATCTTTCATTCCTGGATTAGTCTTGGAATCCTTCTTAACACTATCCTTTATTCCTTTCTCTATTTTACTGGTATCTTTCTTCGCATCTTTTATTGCTGTCTTCTCTTCAGATTTACTGATGCTGTCTTCTATCTTTTGTAGTCGTTTTTTACATACGTCAATATCTGCTTGGTAAGCAGGTGAGGTGAGCTTCGCCCGTGTATCTTCAAATGCTTTCATACTGTCGGATAGATTCATATGTTGTCCTGCAGGTAAATGGCTTCTATCTTCCGCAAGTTTATTCATCTCCCCGTCCTTTGCCCTTTTTTCCAATGCAGATAAAAATGTCCTGCTATCGAAATTGATGGAATAACTGCTATAGTCTTTCATAAACCTGCCATCTTCGGTTACGCCTGTTGCTTCTCCTACTAAAGGAATACCCGCTACATTAAAATCCTGGAATACATGTGCGAGGTTATACATCCCGGTTACTCCCGTATTCAGGTTTACGCCTTGCGTATATAGGGATGTCCAGGTTATTCCGCCCTGTGTGAATTTTAATAAAGCCGGATGCGGAATCTTTAAGGCAGGTTTGGTCGTGTCGCTTTTCTTTTTGTTGGCAATGCCGGTGTCTTTTGGCACTTTGATTTTGTACTTACCTAATAATTTTGCAAAGAACAAACTGAAGCCCTGCTTTTTTTTCGCCAATGCAATGCTATCCGATTTTATGGGTGACGTTGAATTTTGTGAAACTGCGGACAGCGGCGTATTGCTAGTATTTGAAGCGGGGCTTGTGGTTTGGGCAAACGTATCTCTGGCTCCTGCTATGAAAAAAAACAACAAAGCAATAACTATAAAAGTGAATCTTCTATATGATATTTTTTTACTCAATGTCAGTTGTGGTCAAGCTCGTCCATTCAAAATTAAAACCAAGCCTGTAGATTTCGTGGAATTAATTTCTTACAATGATAGGAAAGTAATTTCAAATAAAGAAAAACCACAGCATCAGTATAATAAAGAACCCCACATTCAGTGGGGTTCTTTATATTGATATTTATTCCAAGATAGAAATTACTTTATACTTGCCTGGGCCTGTGTCATCGCTTTAACCATATTTTTTAACTCGGCTAACTCCTTTTCATTAGCAGATATACGTTCATCTTGTTGAACGGATATTTTTGCCTGTGATGTCACTACCTGGTTCAATTGTAATTTAAGTGCTGCATTTTCCTCTTCTAATTTCTTATTTAAGGCTTGAATTCCAGCTAAGGCTACTCCAGCTGGATCAATGGTTGAAATGCTTATACTATCTGTTCCAACCTGGAATATCCTATAAAAATCCTGTGCCATGGGGCCTATGTGTTGAATAGCAGCAGGTTCACCTATATAGTTCCAGCGCAGGATAGGTAAAGAGTTTATCCTGCTTAATATATCTTCACTCTTGATAATGGTAAAATTTTCTTTCTTGTTTCTGTCAGATGCATTTGTCCAAACACCACCCGCAGCCAAGTATGCGCCATTTCCATTCGCAGAATTTGACCCAACAACAAAAACCTTAGTCGAAGTCGGACAGGCAGCAGCACCAAATGCAAACCCCCAGACGTTGCTATTCCCAAAATGCATGTTATCGCTTTGACAAACATCAGCGCCATAACCAATTGCTGTTGCATTCGTAATGGTTCCGCTGACAGTTTTCGCTGCATAGCCTATTGCCGTATTTGAATCACCCGTGGTAGTAGTATACAGGGCGCTATCTCCAACAGCCGTATTCCAGCTACTTGAATAATTAGCGGCTGCCCCATACAATGAATGGTAGCCAATAGAAGTATTACTGCTACCTGATCTGTTTTCATACATTGCAAAACAGCCAGCATGAGTATTCCGACTACCTGTTGTATTCGATATGCCTGATTGCATACCTAAACCGCTATTTTCATAACCTGTTGTATTCTCATAGAATGATTCGTAACCAATACCGGTATTGTGATAAGCATGTATATCAGAGTCGGGCAGATTAAAATGGAGGGCAAGACCACCAACGGCCGTATTTTGAGAGAACCAGGTAGTACCACCATTACTGTAATTTTGGCTGTATAATGCCTGATAGCCGACAGCGGTGTTATATTCGGCTGTAGTATTGGCTTGCATTGCATTCTCTCCAATAGCCGTATTGTAATTTGCAATGGTATTACTGTATAAGGCCTTATGACCATCTGCAACATTTGAAGATCCTGTAGTATTGTTAAACATAACACTGTCCCCGGTTGCACTGTTACTATTACCACTTGTATTCTTATTCATTGCTACAACTCCATTTGCTGTGTTTCCATAGCCTGTACTGAGGTTAAGTAAAGTTATATACCCTTCTCCGGTATTCCCATTTCCCGTCATTGAACTATTCATTGCGCTATCTCCAAAAGCGGTGTTATTGGATCCCGAACCACAACTTCCTACTGAACTTCCTGTCCCTCCATCTTTTACCACTCCGCCATACGATGTGTTATGTGTTACAGATAAAAGCCTTTTTACAGAACTTGCATCCTCAGTTGAAGAAGACATAAGAAGAACCCAATTAGGCTGTAAGGGAGTTCCGGAATTATAATAATAACCTGGTACAACGTTATACGGCGCTTCACCCGTTGAACCTGTATTATATACTAACATTCCTGTTTCAGGATTATGTAACGGAGCCTGCAGATTTGTTCCCTGCAAAACTGTCCTGATTGGGAACTCTTTTACGCTATCTGCCATCATTGAATGTTGAGCATACAATGAATAAGGTACAGATAACATTTGGGATGTGCCCATAGTAATAAAGTTATCGCCGCCCTTTGGGTCAAACTCTATTTTTATAAAGTAGTTACTGTTCTCCCAGTTAATGGAATTAAATACACCTGAGACAACCGCACCACTGCCGATCGAAAGATTAGCCAACCCAAACTGGTTCGTGGTTGATGTTTGTGTTTCAGAATATACAGTGGTTCCTTCGGCACTTCCTTCTATTATACTAATACGGAATGATACTGGTTGATTAGCTATGGCATCTCCATTAGCGTTACGTGCTATAGCCTGGTATTTGAAGGATTCAGGCGCACCTATTGTTTGTACGGATGTTTGTGCTTGTGATTGCTGTGCATTCATCACTGACGGCAAACTAAGTGTCAGCATTGCAGCAACAAGTATATTAATTCTTTTCATTTGCATTTTTGTTTTAATAATGTTGTTTTTACTTGGTCTTGTCAATTTTCAGGTTCTGAATGAGCTTATTACTTTCATCATAAACCTCCAGGAAATAAATACCATTTGAATAAGAACTGAGGTCGAACTGCTCCTGTTTGTTCACCATTGTTCTTTTCATAATAGTCTTTCCATCCATGTCAATTAAGCTTACATGCAGAGTTTGGCCTTCGGTATTATTCTGAAGGGAAACACTACTTGTAAACGGATTGGGGAAGGCGCTTATGCTTCCTGTATTGTTTACCGGGCTGGTTACATCGGTAACAATAATTGACTGGGGTTGCTGAAACCCTTGCGTAAGGTAATTGTTTGCTGAAGCATCTGTTTCAATAGCCAGTTCTCCGAGTGTCCAGCTTAGTGACACATCAGGTGTGATGAAACAATTGCCTGCAGAGGCAGTGACATCAGGGCTTGTTGTTTGTGCCTTGCAGAAATGCATGCCCAGCACGAGCATAGCTGCTAATAATGGCGGTTTGATTCTCATTACAGTTTTGTTTTTATGTGGTGCTTACTCTGTTCAGTTTTCAGCGTACCCGATTCAATAAAGTCTTGCGACGAGTTTGAATGCGGTCAAGATATACCGGAGAAATGATTTTCATATTAGTTAAAATACGTACGTATAAACCCGTAATTTAGCTTGACAATCAACAACAATGAGCGCCTCAAGCTATTCAATTCAGGATGAAATAATTGAAAACAACC
>DATHNG010000033.1:0-12480 GCA_035486275.1 Bacteroidia bacterium | reverse complement strand
CGGCCCAACCACAAATGCAGTGCTGCGGTGTGCATCTATATGATCGGGACCGTTCTGCGCATCATCCTCCAATACAAATACAGCGCATTGCTTCCATATGGCACTTTTTGAAAGATGCTCTATCAATCTGCCAAGGGCCTGGTCATTATCTGCCACCGATGCAAACGGAGTGAATGCCCCTTTAGCAAGTCCACTGGTATGGTCATCGGGCAGATACACAATATTCATTTGGGGTACTGCATTAACAGCACTCAATGAATCAAAATCTTTTTCCCACACCTGTTCACGATATGCATCATGAATGGACAGATCCCAGCCCGGGTATTTTGCACAGGTATGTTTTGCAAGTTCTTTTAAATAAGGGTTACCATCATCGGCAAATTCACCGTAATTTCTGAAACTCACATTATGCTTAAAGCAATTATCCCATATAAAGCCGTCAACAGGCAAAGCAATACTTCTGTTACCACCATAATCATAGGTTCCTCCTCTGCCGCCATAACTTGTTGGCCATGTTTTTTCGGTGTAATCATTTGCATAGGCAGCCATACTCCAGTTATGTCCATCGGCGCTAACCTCGGCATCTACATAAAAATTATCGAGCAGCACAAATTGTTCCGCTAATGCATGTTCGTTAGGTGTTATTCTTTTAGGGAATAAACACAAAGCAGTATCACCATTTCCGTTTGGCATATCACCCAATACCTGGTCGTATGTACGGTTCTCTTTCATTACATAAAACACATATTTTATGGGCGATGCGTTGCCCACTTTCGCCGGTATAGGGTTTCCGGCAGGTATATCAGCACTCAACGATTTAGAAATATCATACGGTGTATTTTTATATACTGAAGCGGTATAATCGGCCTGTTGCTTTTCAGCTGGTTCATTTATCACGCTCATAGTACCCATAAGCAATCCGCCACCAATGTATTGCATATTGGGATGAGGCGCATCGCCCTGTTTGTATACTACCTTTTCTCTCTTCTTTAATGGGTTTGGTCCATAGGGGTCAGGCAAGGATGAAAAACCTTTTCCATTTGTCACCCATATATCTTTCCCTATAACGCGAACACAAGTAGGGTACCAACCTGTAGGGATAAAGCCTTTTGACTTGCTATTGCCGGGTTTACTTACATCGAATACGGCAAGGCAGTTATTATCAGCATTGGCTATGTACAATGTTTTATTGTCGGCGCTTAATGCAACACCATTGGTTGTTGAGCCTTCCGGCGAACCAGGATATAAAGCTGCATTTAATGTTTCAACAACTTTATTCTCTGTCAAAGATATTACTGATACACTATTATCATTTGAATTAGCAACGAACAAATACTTTCCATCGTTGGTAAGCGCCATGTCATTCGGGTTACTACCCACTTTAACAGAATCAGAAAACTTATCTGCTATCAGATCATATATTAATACCTCGCCTCCACCCCAGATACTGATATAAAGTTTTTGCGAATTCTTAGATATTAAACAAGTATATGCTTCAGCGGGTAATTTTTGCTGAACAAACACTTTTTTTGTTTCAACACCCAGTCTATACAGGGAACTATTTTCTTTCGTAACCACATATACCTGCTTTCTTGAATCATCAACAGCAATTCCTGAAGGCGATATTTTTTCAGGCCATGGTTTACCCAGAATAATACTATCACTTAATTTAAGTTTACCTTCTTTCACATCATATCCCAATATCATATTATTGTTTCCACCTGATGCATATAGCTTTTTGCCACCATTGCCAAATGCGAGCCCTAACCACGATTCAGGAATGCTTACACTGTCCAGTAGTTTATGGGTTTGAACATCCAAAAGCATTATAGATTGCACACTTTGCCCGTTATTTGTAACAGCAGCATATTTACCATCGGGGCTTACCGCAATGTTAAGCGGTAAATCTCCCAACCTTATTCCGGTGCCTGCCGGAGTTAAGTGCCAGCCGTTAGGCAGATCAACCTGGTGAAGTTCCGGTTGAGCAAAGCAACTGACACTTATAAATAAAGGAAGTATAACAAGCCATTTCATGGGCGGAATATTTAAAATCAAAGATATAAAAATAGGCCTCGGTGCTCCGTTAAGAATAGATTAACATTTACTTTACTGAGGAATTTATAAATGAAAACTTCTTCTTTAAATTAAGGAATGGTTTTTCGATCAGCTTGTATGACACAATAGACACAAGAATAGTAGAACCAATTGTCATTGCATAGTATATAACTTCCATTTGCCAACCCGAAATTGCACGCCCGAACCAGCTTTTGATCATTTCCATACTTAGTATGCGCATAATAGGGTGATACATGTATATGCCATACGCTAATGTGCCAAGATAGCTCATTACCTTATAGTTTATATATATAATAGATTTCGGGTTAGTGCCAAGGTTCAGAATTAAATATGCAAACAATGCAGCATATATTTCATGCTTAACAAAAGGTATTTCAATTCTTGCAAATAATAAAATAGCGAGTATACTGTATGTTATTATCTGAACATCTTTCCGGTATAAAAAAAGCAGTTTTTTCTGGTAATCGTACACAACTAAATATGCCGCAATACCCCCAATTGCCATGCAACTTATACGATATTGAAGAAATAATTTAGCCAATGCAGTTATGCGTATAAAATAATAGGGATTGTCTTTGAATAAATAACCGGCCGCAACGGTAAGTTCACGAATACCAACAACTGCAATAATTATAATTGTTGCAGTTTTCAAAAAATTATTCGACTTACGAATAATTACAGGCCAGAAAAAATAAAACAATTCTTCAACTCTTATGGTCCACGTTGGCCCCATAGACTCGGGCAAGCCAGAGCCCACCATAAGTAAAGGAGGTATAAAAAGCATATATCCCAGCCATTCTTTCCAGAAATGGTGCCCCATATCTCTTGAATATTCACCATAATAATTATGGCCAAGCCATGGCAGGATAAAAAAGCCTATGATCATTATTAAATAGTATAAGGGCCATATCTTTAACACCCTCCGTATATAAAAGTCTTTAAGGTTTATGGAACCCGTGTCGCGCTTTTCACGGAGAAGAAGGAAAGTGATAAGAAAACCACTAAGGGTAAAAAAAAGAGTAACGTCAATATCTCCCCACGATTCGAAATAGAACAGCCAGCTAATAACTTCACCACCATGGTTTAGCTTAAGCGCCTCTGCATGAATTATTACTATCAGCAATGCGCTTATACAGCGTAAGGCATCAAGATTAGGAAAGTGTATCTTTTCTTTTGGCTTCATTAAGGCTAATGCATGCTGGTAAATGTACCAAAACTTTAGCAAACAACCTGCTTATCATAAATTAAACCAATACCCTAAAACCCTTTAGCAACAAGCCCTTTACAAGCATCCAACAATAAGCTTTCCGGCTATAATGGCTGTGCTACGTAAATTTTTGTATATTTGCATAACTTCTTTGGAAGATTGTATCTCATCTGTTGGTGGTCCTCACCCATTCAATCCAGTTTCAGTTTACGCTTTTCTTAACAAGTTAACAACAAGGGACGAACCGTTTTTTCGGTATTCCCATATTTATAATTAATTCATAATAAAAATGAAATTTTCAGACTTAAATCTTATAGACCAATTATTAGCGGCCTTAAGTAAACAGGGTTACACAGAACCCACACCCATTCAGCAAAAAGCCATTCCCCATATTTTAGAAGGAAAGGACATTTTCGGCTGCGCACAAACCGGCACCGGTAAAACAGCTGCCTTTGCATTACCTATTCTTCAATTACTGAGTAAAGGTATGCCCGAACATACGCATGGCATTAAAGCACTGGTGCTTGCACCAACCCGCGAGCTTGCCCTGCAAATTGCACAAAGCTTTTCAGACTATGGCACCGGGCTGCATATTAAACACACTGTAATTTTTGGTGGTGTATCGCAACACACGCAAACCAATAACCTCCGCAAAGGGGTTGATGTGCTTATTGCAACACCAGGCCGTTTATTAGACCTGATGAACCAGGGCTACATTAAACTTAACATGGTTAAGTATTTTGTGCTTGATGAAGCCGACCGCATGCTCGACATGGGCTTTATAAACGATATGAAAAAGGTAATGGCGCAATTGCCTGCTAAAAAGCAAACCATACTTTTATCAGCTACCGCACCAACCGAGATCAAAAAACTTGGAGACAAGTTATTGCACAACCCGGTAACCATAACTATTGAACCCGTTACGGCAACTGCTGACTTAATACAACAGGGCATATATTATGTGAACCAGGAGAGCAAACGTGCATTACTGAACCACATTTTACAGGATAAAACCATTGAAAATGCACTTGTATTTACACGCACCAAACGCGGTGCCGATAAGGTGGTGAAGGAACTTAACCGTAACAAAATAAAGGCAGAAGCAATACATGGGAATAAATCACAAGGTGCGCGTGAACGTGCGCTGAACGGCTTCAAGAACAAAACAATCCGTGTATTGGTAGCTACCGATATAGCATCGCGTGGTATTGATATTGACAGGCTAACCCACGTAATTAACTTTGAACTGCCCGAAGAAGCTGAGACCTATGTTCACCGTATTGGCCGTACAGGCAGAGCCGGTGCATCAGGTATTGCATTATCGTTCTGTTCGCAGGATGAAATAGGTCAGCTAAAAGACATTCGTAAATTACTGAAGAAAGATATTGATGTAATTACCGGGCACCCTTTTGAAGGCAATGCAAAGCCACCAAGGTTAGATGCTGTTGAAGCTAATGGACCTAAACCGGAACGCAAACAACATACGCATCAGAATGGCAACAGGCCAAGAGGTAATAACTTCAATAAGAACAAGAGACGCAGGAATAATAGCGACAACAACAAAAGGTTCGAACGCCCTGCACATCACGTTTAAATAAATAAGGTAAGCCCTGAGAGTAATTTATATACTTTCAGGGTTTTATTTTCATACGCATAAAGTATTCACCCCTGTTCAATATAACACCATGCACAAAGAAAAATCACTGACCGTATATAGCTGCAGCGCCTGCTCAGAAGTTGAAGTTAAAACCAGTACACCTAAAATACGCGGATGCAAAAAAGCATCGATGCACATGTGGGTTACCCTAGGCGAAAAAGGCCTTAACAAATTTGTGTGCGAAAACTGTAAGGTAAAAGTGAATACTACCGATGTGCCTGCATTAAATGGCTGTGCTGTTGGCGGAACACATAACTGGAGGAAGGTTTAGTTTACATGCTTTTCATCCTCTCCTCCATCTGCATTTGAATCTTCTTCTTAGCAGCTTCCCATTCCGTATCAATAATACTGAAGAAGGCGCTGTTTCTCACATATCCATTATCAAGTATTCTTTCCTTACGGAATATACCTTCAAACTGGCCCCCTATTTTTTGAATAGCTGTGCGCGAACGAATATTGCGTTCATCGGTCTTTAATTGCACACGGTTCGTTTTCAACACCTCAAAACAAAAGGCCATAAGTAATAATTTACATTCAAAATTTATGGCCGTGCCCCAATAATCTTGTGTTATCCATGTAAAACCAATTTCAAGCTTTTTGTCTTTAGGTACTATATCTAAAAACCGTGTTGAGCCAATAAACTTTTTAGTTTGTTTGTGTTGTATTATAAATGGGTAATGATTTCCTTTTTCTCTTTCTTCCAGTGCAGTATTATATAAAGTATTGAACTTCTCCCGCTCCGATCCATCGCTGGGTATAAATTCCCAAAGCTTTTTATCAGCTGCTGCCAGGTACAACTCATCAAAGTGTTCTTTTTCCAATGGTATCAGGTCAACCATTGTTCCCTTGAGTATAGTCGGGTGTTTTATCCAGTTTTCAGCCATAAATATTTTTAATAATTGTCTTCAAATGTACTAAACCCATAATTTTGTTAATTATTGCTAAAATCGGGAACATAAAATTTATTGCACCGTAAATCCGTTCATAAACCCCAACCTCATGAAACTACCAATATACCTCGCCGCTTTTTTACTGATAGGAAAAATGGCAACCGCACAAGATACAATTGTGCAGACCGATGGCACCAGAATAATTGCGGTAGTGCAGGAAGTAGGAACCTCGGAAATTAAATACAAGAAATTTGCCAATAAGGAAACAAGCCCTGTATATGATATTGAAAAATACAAAGTGGCAAGCATACACTATGCCGATGGTACAAAAGATATTTTTCCTGCCACGGCACCACCGGCTCCGGCACCCACTGTAAGCTATATTGCACCCGGTGCCTACGCAACTGATCCTGGTACAGTTGCAACACCCATAAGCAATATTAGTGGCGCAACCATGTATCTTGGTGCATTGGTGTCGCCTGTAAGTCCGTATGATGGAGCAGCTATTAATAATTACTGGACGAACCGCTTTGCTGATGAAGGGCCCGGTACCACAAAGCTTAACACGGGCTTCACTCAAATGTATAATTTCTTTATGGGTGGTTCATTAATATTTAACAAGCAAAACAACTGGACCTATGAGTTTCAGTTTGAAACCATGTCATCTAACGCCATACACGATACATCAAGTTTTGCTGATGGTGCATCGGGGAACCTTTCTGTTTCTTATTTTTCACTGAACGATGCTTTGCAATATTTACGAGGAACAGATACATCGAACCGCTTGCAAATAGGTGCTGAATTAAGTTGGGATATTGGAATAATAAGCGGTACTGAGCACGACGTATTTGTAAATAATTATGGATACCAGAATAATTCCAGTTTCGATTACGATGCCATGCAAATGGGCTGGCACCTTGCCGCAGTGGCTAAGTACTTTGTCGGTAAATCGAAGAATTTAGGTTTTGAAGCTAAACTTGGTTACAGAAGCATGAAGGTAAACTCTGGCAATGAATTTGGTGATGATGCAAGCAATTCAGGCGCGCCAATAAACTTTAGCGGAGCCATGTTCAGCCTGGGTTTGGTTGTGCAGTTTAAAGCACATGCAACGGTTTGCGTGAACGGATATGAATACTATAATGGGTATTAAGAGAACAAGACCTCAGTTCCCGCTATATGTCCGAAGATCTTTTCCGAAAGTTCTATCAACTCTTTGTCTTTAAAAAAAGAACGAAAAACTTCATCGTCTGCATAGTTCTTCCATCGGTTTAGAACATCCATCTCATGGGCTTTGCCTTCATACTTCAAATTATCAAAAGAATCGCCCCAGGTATTAGGTCCCCATTTGGCAACTTCTTCAAGCCCTTTATCAGTAGACATGAGAAGAAGCTTTCCGGCAAGCTCTGCTCGGTATGCAGCATCGGCGAACCAACGGTTGTAATTTATCACAACCTTGTTCTTAGCCGGAATAACTGAAGTAATACCTATAAACTCCTTTGCATACGATTTCCATAATGCAGGCAATTGCTTTACCGCTTCCATTGCCGGAGCCCATTTAAGGCCACTAAGCGCCCATTTATACTTGCTTGCCAGATTATTGAAAGGGTCTCTTAATACCGGCACATTAAATTCACCTTTGCTTTTTCCTGTCCAGGTATCTATACCTGAATTATATTCAGGAGAAAAAATATCATTCAATGAACGGTCTTCGTAATTATACGCAAGCAGGTCTTTGGATGCATGAATTCCTACTATTTCGTTTTCCATATTCAAATCATATAACCGGCTGTCGTCACGGTTACACGCTATAAACGGATTCATGCCCGGAGCAGGGTTATTGAGAAAATAGTTGTTCCCCGGGGAATTTGACAAGACCCAGTTAATTACAGCATGATGTCCGCTCCGTTGCAAAGCAATGAAACAAATTCTTTTATTGTTAATTATCGGAGCCTCCATCTGAAACAAAAATAGGCATTATCGAATGAACTATGCTTTCCAATCATCGCAGTTCCAGCCAAGCAGGTTTTCTACCTCTTTAATATCTGCAGTAAATACGTTTTGCAGATGCAGCTTTTCTTCATCGGTCATGCTGCGTATGTAATCAATTGCAAAAACTTTGGCCTCATTAAATTGAAACAGTTTTTCATCAACACCTAAAAAACGGAATATTTCATTCAGCCACTTTACCTGGTCGGCTTTATAATTTTCATACTTAATAAACAACACCTGCTCTTTGCTGAAGTACTTATATACCCTCTTTATTTGTTCCGCATACAAGCTCCTGCCAATGGCAGCAAAAAACCTGGGCTGAAAAGGCAGGTCGGCCTGTCTTAATACATTCTCATCTTTCAGATAAGTTTCAAAATCTACATTCACCTTACCTTCCACCTTAAACATGTTCCATTCTGAAAATGCACGGTCGACAGGGTTCCTTAAAACGGCAATTATTTTAATGTTGGGGTTATATTCCCAAATGCGCTGCATACTAGGTTCCCAATACATGTAATTGGGTGTACAATCGCCTCTCAGCTTTCCGGCTGTATAGGCAGGTAACATGTTATGCAGAATACTATAGTCAGGTTTTCCGATCTGATAATTTATTTCTTTATCAAAGAAACGTAGCTCCTTAGTGTCTCCTAATGCAATTTGAGAATGCTGACGCAGATAATTAAAGAGCGCCGATGTTCCTGCCTTTTGAACACCTACTATTGCGAAATCGAGTTTAATATCAGTATCGGCCAATGAATATTTTTTATGCCGTAAAAGTAAGAAAATGGAATTGGTTACACCATTACGGGAAGATTCTATATTTGCACAAAATATAAGAATATGAAAAATATAGCGGTAATTGGTTCAGGTACAATGGGCAACGGAATAGCCCACACATTTGCACAATGCGGGTATAGTGTTGCACTTATAGATATATCGGCCGATGCATTAGCAAAAGCAATGGCTACCATTGGCAAAAACCTCGACCGCATGGTAACCAAAGGCACCATTACCGAACAGGACAAAGCCAATACACTTAAAAACATAACCACACATACCGAACTGGCAAAAGGCGTAAGCGCTGCAAACCTGGTGGTAGAAGCGGCCACTGAAAACCCTGAGATCAAGTTTAAACTTTTCCGTGACCTCGATAGCCTTTGTGCTGCCGAAACCATTTTAGCGAGTAATACTTCATCTATATCCATTACAAAAATTGCTGCACAAACCAAACGCGCCGATAAGGTAATTGGTATGCACTTTATGAACCCAGTACCGGTTATGAAACTGGTTGAGGTTATTCGCGGCTATAATACATCTGACGCTGTTACTGCACTTATAATGGACCTATCGAAAAAGCTTGGCAAAATACCTACCGAAGTAAACGACTACCCCGGCTTTGTGGCTAACCGCATACTTATGCCTATGATAAACGAAGCTATTTATGCTTTGTTTGAAGGTGTGGGTGGTGTAAACGAAATTGATACTGTTATGAAACTGGGTATGGCTCACCCTATGGGTCCGCTGCAATTAGCCGATTTTATTGGCTTAGATGTTTGCCTGTCTATTTTACGTGTATTGCACGATGGCCTTGGCAATCCTAAATATGCACCTTGCCCTTTATTGGTAAACATGGTAACGGCAGGCGACCTTGGTGTAAAATCGGGCACTGGTTTTTATAAATATACAGCCGGTTCAAAGGACTTAGTGCTGGCTCCGAGGTTTGCTTAAAATACAATGCGGTATTTAATTATTGCATCGCTCCTATTCTTTGCTGCATTCGTTCATGCACAGCAAGTTGTAAGCTACCCGGGTAAAGTATTTATATATACCTTGTATATTGATACCAGTCAATGTAAAACCAATAGCCAATCTACAGTAGATTCTATTGTGGTCGAAACAAAGACTGATAAGAGAAGGGTGCAGGGAATAAGGCCAAACAATGCCGATGGCAATGGAATACCTTGCGGTGGCGATCTTTTAAAGAACGGACAATTTCAGATTACAGATGCCAACTTCGACGGCCATGAAGATATACTGCTGATGCAGTTTTTACCTGCCGCACCTAATATTCCTTATTACTATTGGATATATAATACCGCAAGCAAGAAATTTGTTGAAGATACGGCACTGGAAAATATTACCTCGCCGCAATTTGATTCAGTAAAACATCAGATAACATCCTTCTGGCGGGCAAGTTGTTGCGATCATGGCTTAGATACATATTCATATAGCAATGGAAAAGCAACACTTATTGCGCAGGAAGAAGACATAGCCGACCCTAACGGAACAGCACCCGACACACTTATTGAAAGAAAGGTGATTGCAGGTAAATTAACAGAAGTTTCCCGTAAAATTCAAAAATAGATCAGCGTAGTATTATCAGTTTGCCACTTGCCATGTATTCTCCTCTTTCAGAATATATTTTATACAAGTAAACTCCTGCCGGTTGATCACTCAGGTTAATGTTGAATAATGAATGTTGAGTGTTTAATGAGTTTGTATATACTTTCTCTCCTATCATATTATATACTTCCATTTCTGCCTTTTGATTCGTAATTCCTAATTCGTAATTAGTAATTGCAAGGGTAAACTTACCGTTGCCTGGATTCGGGTACACAGTAATACTATAGTTTCTATTCAAACTGTTTAGTGATGTTGGAGAACCATGCACCAATTTAGTAGTATTCGATTTAGCATTGGTGTAAACTGTAGGGCCACCTTTACCTTTATATTCTATTACTTGTGTCGGGTTGCAACCGGCAGCATTTAAAATACCTATTGTATAATAAACAGGGTTGCTTGTGGTCAAGGGTTTTGTATCAGTATAGGTAAGTACATTGCTTGCAACAGAATCATACAATGCAAAAACATTCATAACCGTATCGCGGTATATATAATAGTAACTGCCAAATGTACCCTGGTAAGCCGCCCAGTTCAACACAACGTTCGAACCATTGTCTGTGGCAGTAACATATATAGAATTTATGGGTGGGCTCAATGGCGACTCATTCCCGCAGGAATCAACTTCCGATACTTCGTAATCGTAACCCGATGTAGCCGTGTTGCTTACCGAATCGGTAAATATGGTAGAATTATTTCCGCAAAACCGTGCCCTTAACTGGTACATTGTACTACTCGATGGCTTACGGTAAAGGTTATATGACATTATATGGCTTTCCGTTGTTTTGTTCCACATTACAGTTGTTTTTTGTATTGTATCTACTGTTACCATACATACCGAAATACCTGCAGGTAATGTTTGTGGCACCGTTACCGGAGCTACACCTATGCAACCACTGTTGTCGGTTGTGGTTACGTAATAAGTTCCGCCGGTTACCCCTGCCAGGGTTTGCGTTGTCTCATTATTACTCCATAAAAATGAATAGGGCCCTGTTCCATTACTATCGCTCACCGTTGCTGAACCCATAGCGCCCATCACACAATTAAAAGAAGTGGTAGCTGTAACGTAAGGCACAGGGCCATTTGTGCTGTTAACAATTGCGGCTACAGAATCTTTACATCCGTTACTATCGGTTACTACCACATTATAATATCCTGCACTGATGTTGCTCATACTTGTGGTTGTACTTGTTACAGACCCATTCCAGCTATATGCGTACGGAGTTACCCCGCCACTTACAGTAACCGAAGCGTTGCCATTTGCAGTAGCGCAGCTTGCATTGCTAGTTATAGGTTTAATCCTTAAAGCCGCAGGTTGCGAAACAACCATATTAGGTGTGGTAGTAACACAGCCGTTGCCATCACGCACCTCACAAACATATGTTCCGGCAATTATATCAGGCATGGAAGCATTGATATTAATTGTACCTCCTGAGCATATATATTGACTGGTTACTGGCCCCCCCACTTGGCTCCAGATACAAACATAAGGCTTAACGCCCGTTACCGTAAGGTTTATAGCTCCATTGGTATCGCCAAAACATTTCACATTGGTAACATTAACAACTACCGCCGGGCCGCTTGAATCACTTATAGTTGCCGTAGTGGTTGAAGAACAATTATTGGAATCGTACACGGTTACCTGGTAAATCCCTGCTGCCATGCCACTGTCTTTAGCAGAGCTTGTGCCATCGTTCCATGAAAATATATAGGGCGGAGTTCCACCGGTTGCATTTGCAATAGCTATACCCTTGTTGGCATTGCAAGGTGTATTGGTTGTTATTACATTTACGGTAGGCGGTACGCTACATTGAGCATGCGCAGAATGTATGCCAACAAATAATGTAGCAGCGCAAACAAATATTGTAAGTAGATTCTTTTTCATGATAACAGTTTATAGTGGTTTAATCGGAACCAAATTTAAGAAATTTAATTAATTAAAATCTCTTCATTTGTTAATAAAAGCCTTTTAACAATGGCTTTTATATTTTATTAAACACTACTATATTCCTATTTTTACTATAGTCAAAATCATCGCCGAAATATGGAAACCGAAAAGCCACTAGAAAAAGTAACTGCTGAAGAATTTATTAAGCGGCTAAATATTGCAGGTAAGAGAGGGCATGCATTTGTTAACAATCTACACGTTCATCAACAACCAGTTTGGCTTACTGATGAAAACATAGAATTCAATGGAACGATACAAATCATTGACTGTGAATTTGTAACAAGTTTAATATTTTCTTCACTTTCTAAAGCTG
>DATHNG010000032.1:0-5225 GCA_035486275.1 Bacteroidia bacterium | reverse complement strand
AGCGTATTGTCGTATTCATTAGGTATTGAATAATTCTCAGCCGTTTCTCCACCGTATGTTGCAAAAGCTATTCCGCCTGTATGTGCACCGTTAAGCACAGCAGCAGTGGTTATATTGTAGGTTAAGGGAATATAATAAAGCCCTGCAGTTACTGTATTGCTGAAAGGGACCACATACGAGCCTGTATTGGTTCCTATATTCCATAGTACCTGGTTAAACTCTCCTTCAGAAATTATGCCACCGGAGGTATTACGGCTTACTGCAGTAGTTGCAGGATTCCCCACTACCACATAAACCGGCGCTGCCTTAATACCGCCTGTAATATTTATATACGCATTGGTTATATTTATACGCCCCTGGTTCCAGCCTATGGCAGGAATAAGGAAGCATATTATATATAACAGTCGTTTCATTTTTTTATTCTTTAACTATGTGCAAACCTTGCAGGGTTACAAATTCTATCAATACATTCCTTTAAATATCCTACTATAACTGCCATGCCCGCATAATTTATTTTATCTGCCGTATCGCTTGTTTTGTGGTAATCATCTTCCATGCCCGTGGTAAACGATAATGCACAAATGCCATTATTGGTAAAAGCCCCGGCATCAGTATAGCTTATATTCTCATCGGTTATGTGTAATTGAAATTTAGTTGTGGCAGCTTTTATAAAAACTGAATCATACTTATTATCGTAATTATGGCGTGTAATTTTCAATGTCGGCACCTGTTCATTAAGCCTGCCCATCATTACAAGGTTGAACATTGCCTTTACCTTCATTTTACCTTTCATCATGTTCACAAATGCCTCTGAACCATACAAGCCTTCTTCTTCGGCTGAAAATGCAACGAAAAGGAAGTTATATTTTTTATTGGCTTGTTTTTTTAATAAATCTGCCAATGAGATCATAATGGCAACACCACTTGCATTATCGTCGGCGCCGGGGTGTATTTTAGAAGAAGTGAGCGACCTTGATTTTTCACCACCCAAACCAATATGATCGTAATGTGCACCAATAACAATAGCAGAGTCAGCTTTATTATCAATCATTCCAATTATATTCATTGCAGTATCTGTCTGCGTATCTTTTTTGAAAGAGAATTTTTGAAGATATGAACCGCTATAAGCCACAAGTCCGATTTTTTTATAATAGCTAACAATATAGTCTTTAGCTTTTATTTCACCAATGCTCCCCGCTTCCCTACCGTGCATTGAATCACTGGCCAGGGTGTATACAATACTCTTCATATCACCATTGTTTTGTGCGAACAAAAGAGAGCAACAGGTATTAAGCAATATAAGCAATACGCTTTTCATTAAAAACAAATCACTTAGGTGGAGCAATTCTTGTACTTTCTATTTTAGGCCTTTTATATTCCTTTTTATTCTCTTCCGGTGGCGTATCGAATCTCACTTGTTTACCATCCCACCAAACCGGTGTTCCTATCTGTTCCTTATTTGTTTCATCATTCATTACGCCCTTCATCTTCTCATCAAAATCTTTTTTAGCAAGCGCATCAGGCAGGCTTGGTTTATTTTCTGCATCCAAGCGCTTACCTACAACAATGTATGAGAACTCAACATCTGAGTTTCCGTTATTCTGTTCAACAATATCGAATCCTTTTGAATTAACATTGGTAATATATACACCATTGCACTGACCCATTGGGCTTACTGTAACAACAGGTTTATTTTCGCCTATGAGCTGTACGAAATTTTCGTCGAACTGCACATGCGCTTTGCCGCCGCTAAGTTTTCCGGTACCATCGTTATATACTTTAACATCAGTTGATGTTACTGAATATGCTGCCACACGTTTATCTTTTACGGTAACAACCTCGGCAGAGTAGCCCGATGTATATGCATTACCTAAATTATATGAAGCAAATAATTCACCACACGAAACAGAACCCATAACCTGGCCTCGTGTCCAGCTGCCTATAATACCACCCCAGCCGCCCTGGCCTATTCCGGTAATAGTTGCATCGGGCATGTAGCCAGTGCCGGTTGCGGAGCCACCATTGTAATAAAGTCCATAATCTGTAGGCGCACTGCTTCTGTACCCTAAAGATCCCCAATAATTGGTAGAGTATGCACCAAATACACCGCCTGTCCGGGTTGTTGAGCCCTGGTCCCATCCTTCAACTCCAAAGTTGTAGTTTGCATTACCACCTTCACCAAATACACCGGCATATGCAGTATTGTCATAGTTACCACCTGCAGTTGCAATAACCGAACCGTATAAACCAAAGTTAGTACCAGAACCATAAACGCCATATTCCTTAGTGCCATCATAGTAGCCAAGCATTCCATAATCATTTGATGAGTAATACCCAATTACACCCGCAATATTTGATGCCGCAGTAAGCACCTCGCCATACACACCAAAACTATATGCCTGCCCTCCCTGCATTGAGCCATAAATGGCGTGAGTTGATGTGGTAACTGCTACACCTGTACCTGCTGCAGCTGCAGTTGTTTGTGCAAATATGGATGAATAGTTAACTGCACCACCACCAATGGAAAGTATACCGTTGGCACTGGTGCCTTTGTTGCGTATAAGCAGCGCCGGGCCAGTAGCAGCCGTATTGGTACAGTTCAAGTACATAAGATTACCTGTTGTTAAACTATTTGAAGGAATATATAGCGCTATACCACCTGTCATTTTATTGGCGGCAATGGTCACTAACTGGCTGTTCGCAAAAGTACCCGCAGAATCAAGTACATGAAAAAGGCTTGTAGGTGCTGCCGTACCTATTCCCACATTACCACCCGAAAGTATACGCATTCTTTCAATATTATTTGTACCTATTACCAGTGACTGGCCATCAGCTGTACCAAGCCAATTGCCTGTAATGCCAAGTGTTGTTGTACCGTAGGTTGTGGGTACTGGTGTTGCAGTTGTACCGTAATTTCCATTTAACAACCAACCGCTTGTGCCTGATACTAAAGGAATCCATTTAGTGGATGCCGTGCTCCAATAATAAAAACCCGGGTATAACGAAAGCGATGGGGTAGCATTAACAACCGTTGCCGTGTTATATACCAGCATGCTGTTAGCGTTGGTCGAAGTACCTGAAAGGCCATAAGTAGTCGTTCCCGTGGTCAGCGCCACACGCGGAATAAGTTCACCCAATGTAGTTGAACTGACATCGAGAACAGCACAATCGGCTGCCGCTGCGCCTGAGGTATTGATACCTACTCCTGTTTGGGCAATTACGTTACCGGTTAATGTAGCAAGTGCTGCTGTAGCAATTACGTAAAATGTAGTTTTTTTCATGTTTACAATTTAAATTTCAATATAAACACCTGAATACGAAGCCGTGAAATCCGATAGTAATTAATCACCATAATTAATCTGTATTCGCAGAGGGTTTATACTTACAACAAACATAAAAATAAATATTGAGCTTCCATAATTTATTTGAGTGTTTCTATCGATTCTAAACCGTATTAGGTAGCAATTTCAACTTAATATATGCTTAACAATAAAATCGAAACATTCTCGTTTATATTACGTATAAAGTTAGTCACGCCTTAATAAAACCATCATGAAAAAGACACTGTTAATTCTGCTCATCGGCTTTTCAGCCACATCGGTATTTGCACAATGCGCTTTCCAGGGTAGTAGCAAACAAGCGGAAAGGAAAGATCAGTATTCAAAGTCATCGCAAACTTGCATTAAGAATTCAGAGAATGCTATGGATAAACAGGAAAGCCAGTTTCAAAAGCCTAAGTATGCAGCCGAATTGAAGCCAAATGCTGAGGTTAAAAAGATGAGGAAAGCACAGTATTAATTTCTTTTAAATTAATTCAGCATGAAGTTTTTTGCCCGTAGTTCAAATACACAAGGTGAAAATGTTGGTATAGTAATGGACATGCTATGGGGTACATCATTTGTGCTTGCTATTATTGCTGTTGCAATTGTTTCAATATATCACTTTTCAAAGCGCCTTTTCGTTATACGCAAATCGTAAATAGCTTTAATTCGTAATTATTAATTATTTTTTGAGGTGCCATTTGCTCCCTGCTTGCCAGCGCCCGCCTTTTGCCTATTTCTTAATTATCTGTAATTATTTTTACACACATTTACACACGCTTCCGGGGTTCGTGTGTAATTTCTTTGAGGCTTAGTAATGATTCTTTACTATAAAAAAGCGGATACCGGATTGAGTTTTGTGTCCAATTTTTTAAAGCTTCTACTTTTTCTTCACCAGTACTTGAGTTGTACGTGAGCTAAGAATTCCAAATGTCACTCCTGTAATAGCTACATCTAATAAACTCATGTATGAAACGATCTCGTAATTTGGTTCATCAGGCTTCTTGGGTTCAGCTTTATTCAATGTTGCAAGCCCTATAAACAAATAATACTGCCTGGCCCTGGAATATGTAGCAGTGGTGTCTTCCTTATTTTTGGGACCATTTCCAACAGTAGTACGTGAAACGTAACAGGAAGATAAAAACATTGAAAGGAATATTACCAAGGTTGTTACAATTACAAATTTCCTGCACATATTTTTACAGATTTATTAGTAAGATTTTATTTATGAAAAAGTGGCTTTTAGTCTCTGGCAAAGTTACCTGTTTATTTTTTATTTGATTATAGTTCTTAATTTGCTTTCACTCCCACCAAATTATCCGGTATAAACATCTGGTTACCCTCAGGTATATTTAATTCACCCAGGCCAATAGCCTTACGCTTTTCATTTAAGGTCATCCACCATGCCTGTGCAAGTAAGTTCACACGGCTTTCCTCATCTTCACGTATCTCCTGAAAATGTTGTTCATCTATTTCAAGGCAATAGCGGCGTCCATCAAGCTTTTCAAATTCCGGTATAAGGTTGCGGTTAAGGCTGTCGATGAACAAGTGCAATTCGGGCAACACACAATTTGTAATTAATGATTTACGTGCTTCCTGCATATTGCTGTAGGTTTTGTTATCAGGGTCATTAAGCAATTGGCTGCTTATGCCATATACATTGCATATATCGCGCATATTCATCTTCTGCCCTTCCCATAAGCCCAGGTCTTCGGCCTTTGCACCTGTTGTTATCCAGTTAAACTTGCCGCCTGTTATCAGTATTTTTCCATAATTAGCAGGGCCTCCGTATTTCTCTTCATACTTCTTTTGCAAAGCATCAAGCTGTGCCTCATCGTACTGTGTATTTTCATCTGTAACAGTAAGTATACCTGTCGGGCCCAGGTTCTTTATCAACTTCATTCC
>DATHNG010000031.1:0-15203 GCA_035486275.1 Bacteroidia bacterium | reverse complement strand
ATTTTCAAGTACATTTATATAGGTTGCAATATCCATATTACTAAGCATTTTAACAGCAGGCACATTCAGTGAATTCAATAATGCATCCTCAACCGTTACCTTACCACGGAATGTTCTATCATAATCCATGGGCTGATAGCCGCTGAAGTTCGAAGGTACATCATATAGAATAGTTTTAGGTGTGGCTAGGCCCTGATCAAATGCAAGCGCATACATTATTGGTTTAAGAGCACTCCCCGGTGAACGGATTGCATCAACTCCATCTACCTGCCCCTGGTGAGCAAGATCATTAAAATTAGATGAGCCAACATACGCCATAACTGCGTGATCCTTATTGCGGACTATCAATACAGCAGCATTTGTAATGTTCCAGAGCATAAGTTTTTGCACATATTCACTGAGAATGTTCTGCGCTTTCTTCTGCATATTCAGGTCAATGGTGGTTTGTATGTAGGAAACATCTTTTGTTTTATTGGCCATCTGTATGCAGAATTGTGGCGCAACTTTCGGTATTTCCATTCGCTTTGCATTCAATGGCTCTGAGATAGCTTGTTGAATTTCTTTCTCTTTAAATAATTTAGCTTTCCCCATTCTTTCCAGCCACTTATTCCGCCCTGCTATAATTGCTCCATTATTATTATCGAATCTATAATGGCGGGGGCTATTAGGTACAATCATTAATACAGCAATTTCAGCAGGACTAAGATTAATAGGTAGTTTATGCAAATAGATCAGTGAAGCAGCTTTAATGCCTTCCACATTACCACCGTATGGTAACAGATTAAAATACATTTCCAGTATTTCCTGTTTGGAGTAATGTAATTCAAGCTGCAGTGCTTTAAATATTTCTTTGAACTTGTTTGTGAAAGTTCTTCTTTCCGGCGAAAGCATTCTTACCACCTGCATAGTAATGGTCGATGCACCTGATACTACTTTTCCTGCCCGAATATCTTGAAAAAATGCCCTGGCCAATGCAATAAGATTCACACCGGGGTGATAGTAAAAGTATTTATCTTCTTTATAGATGAAAGCTTTCTTCAATCCTTCGGGAATGTCTTCTTTCCGTATCTGGATCCGCCATTTGTCATCCTTGCTTAAAAAAGCAGACATAATTGACCCGTCAGATGATAGAACAACTGTAGAATAGTTTAGCCTTTGTGTATTTAAAGGATATAGCCAGTCAAGTACTTTGAATAAAAGAAGTGAGACAAGTAGGAATATTCCTGCTCCCCACAATATCTTTTTCCTGCGGGCACGTAACTTTTGTAAGATGTTTTTAAAGAACATCTACTATGCTATTTCACAGTAACACTGCCACTTCCACTATACGAATGATACGAATCATCATACATAGCATCAGCACCAACCGGGCCCATTACATATTTACCTGTTGATACTGCACGTGCCAAATAATAGAAGTCCTGGCCCTTAGGTGTTACGTTTACGAAGAACGTGATCCTGTCATCGCGTATATCCATAAAGTCAGGTGTAGCCTTATCCTTAATCCATTGTAATTCACGCTCAGGGTTTATGCGAGGGTTCTCTATTTCAAAGCATGCAGGAATGATATCTGTTATAGCAACATTATCTACATAACGGTTATCAAGCGATTCAATATGCACTTTTACAACGACCAATTGATTCTCTTTAAAGTTGTTCATATCGGTTAACTGGTTCCCATTATTATCATAAAAACTCTTGCGAACCTTCAGGTAGCTATCATCTTCTTTAAATGAATTACCTGTTGGAATACCTTGCGTTTCATAATAATAGTACACATACCCGTTGCCTGCTGTTTTTATCTCCACCTTTTTATTGGTTATATCCTGTTTTGCAACATAGGTTAGCTGGTCAGCAGAGATGTCTCCGGCTTTTGCTCCGTTTATCCATAAAGAAGCAGTAGCGCTTGACTTAATGGCATTTTGTGAAAGTTTGCCTAATGCTATCAATGCAAAAGCATTTTCCTGGGTAGAGTACCACACATCCTTTTTCAATTCTTCCGATATATGTCTTGCAAGAATTGGTATTTGTGGATTGTCAGGTTGTGCATCAACTAATGTTGCTAATGAAATAGACTCATCTCTCAGGTAAGAGTAGAAACTTCCGCTTAAGCAACGTGTTGCCCTTTCACCTTCAAAGCCATTTGGCAGCATTGACGAGAATGCTTTCGTATCTCCGCTTATTGCATAAGCAGCAGCAAGCATATATCGGCTGTCCAATGTCATTAAACCAGGGCTTGACTTGTAATAGTTCATAGGGGGAATGTTCGGATGGCCTGATATAGCCAATACATATAAAGAGTAAAATACCTCTTCAGGCACAACTTCTCTTTGACGCAACACACTCTGAGTGTCATAATAGAAATATGCAATGTTCTTTGTTCCGTTTACCTGATTTTGAAGGAATTGAACAAGGTTATCCATTACTGTGCCATCAACCTCATAGCCTGACTTCTTAGCTTCTACTAAAAAGTGCAGAGCATAAACCGAACACCACCAGCTTTCGCCGGAGCCATCAATACCTGGCCAGTAAGCAAGCCCGCCATTATATAACTGGGCGGAATATATTTTCTTGATCGCCTCAGTAATAATGAAGTTAGGATTTAAGCGCTGGTTGTTATCTTTCTGTCCGAGTGCTTTCACCAATGCGGAGTAATATAGTACCGGGAATGCAGTAGATACTGTTTGTTCCGTACAACCATAAGGATAGTTGAGAAGATTACCAAGGTTCTTATTAAACACGGCTAATGGAGATTTGCTGATTAAAATATAGCCTTTACTTGCATCGGAACCGGCAAATGAAGTTGTCAGATTAATATCTTTTACTTGCCCTCCTGTAACTTCGCCACCTTCGGTTAATTTGGTTAATGGCATTGGCGGGCGAACAGATATTTCTTCATGTTCGGTATAATTAGCACCATTTGCTTTTACGGCTATATCTACCTGTCCAACACCAATTGAAGCAGCTGCATTCAGTTGGAATGTCACATCTCTTTCTGAGTGTGCAGGTATTTCAATGTCTTGTGTGGCAGAGCCCGAAACCTGTAGCGGGCCAGATACACCCAATGATGCTTTGGCAGTCATTTTGCTGTTTGTGGTATTATTCAAACTAACACTAAGCGTATTCTGGTCGTTAGGGCTAAGGAACCTTGGTAAAGAAGATGATATAACAATTGGGTCAGCTACTATCATATTCTTTTCACTACTACCAAACGAGCTGCCTTTATAGGCAACAGCCATTAAGCGCAATGAGCCTGAAAACTCAGGAATATTAATAGTATAAGAGCATTCGCCACTACCATTTGCTTTTAACGTACCACTCCAGTAAGAGAGTATTTTTACTCGTTTACCTCCAACCGGGTTAAGGCGGCCTTCAAGCCCTTCGTCACCACCAAAACTGGAAATTCCCAACGCTGAAAGTTCCGGCAATACACGTGGGTAAATGTCGAATGTACTTACTTCAAGCGCTCTCTTGCTGTAGAAGTAATTATATGGGTCAGGTGTTTGGAAATTGGTTATCTGCAATGTTCCTTCGTCAACAGCAGCAATGGTAACTTCTGCATTAGGTACAGTTTTTACATGTATTGTCTGGCTCGTTTTGGAATGTGTTGTCTCCACTGCGTTTATCTGCACGGCCAATTTATTTTCCATATCTTCAACCTTAAGAGGAATAAATCCGCGGGCAATTGTAAGTGGAATAGAATTGTCACTTAAAGGGCGAATTAGTGATGCAGACACATATACTCCCGGCAAATCATCTTTGCGGATAGGAATACTGAGGCTGGCTGCTTTATTGTCAGTATGCACAAAATACTTCTCGAGCATTTCATTTTGCTCGACTGTTACAATCAATTCTCCGTCAAAAGGGCATTTGAAAAGTAAGCTTGCCTCTTCACCAGGTTTGTAAGAGGCTTGTTTTGCCACAATTTGAATATTACCTTCTTTCTGCACCTGGAATGAATTGTATTGTGTATTACCTGAACCGTAGGCATAGAAATATGATGACACATACGAACTGCATCCTGAATAAGGCATAATACGTATTTCATATTCCCCAGACTCAGAAGGGGTGAAAGAAATTCCTGCACTGCCATTCTGGAAAGGAGTTTCTTTATAGAATATGGTATGGTTAACTTCCTGTGATTGGTAGCGGTACGAATTGTAACTGTTAGTCAATACTGTTTCCCAAGTATGCTTTATTACCTGAACGTATGCAGTATTTGAACCGGAGAATGCGTTTCCGTTTTTATCAACAGCAGCAAAGTTTACATTTAATGGCTTGTCAGTTCCAACCCAGGTATCAAAGTTCTTTATACCATAGAATACTTTCTGAGTATATACTTTAAAATCAACTTCACGATTCACTGGCCTACCGGTCTCATCGAATACAGTTACAATGCTCTTACCAGTCAATAAACCAACATTCGACTGATCAGGTATGGTATATTCAATGGTTGCGGCGCCCTTATCATCCGTTTTTCCATCCGCCGTTTGTTGCTCGAAGGTGATGCTGTTAGGACGGGTAATGTAGAAAGTATAATCGCTGAAATTCTTTGAATAGAAAGGAGTAAAATTAAGATCGAGCGTAGATTGGTAGTTCTTGTTTGCAGCAGGTGGGCCGAATAATTCATTAGCCTGTACAAAAATCTTAGCTGTCTGCCCAATATCATATTGTGTTGCATCACTTTGAACGGTAACCTTTATCCGTTGCGGCATAAACTCTTCAACCATAAATGATTGTGATTTTAAAAGCACATCATTACCTGAATACATAGTGATATTATAGGCACCAGTCATAGCTGCGGAAGGCACATTGAAAGAAATAGCACATGAACCTTCTTCGTCAAGTTTGCCTTTTAGCTCTTGTAACTGCTTACCATTCGGCATAGTTATTTTAAACTTAACAGGAACATCTTTCAATGTTTTCCAATCGAACGTACGTACAATGCTGTTGATGTTAATAGTATCTCCAGGGCGATATAGGTCTCGGCAACCATACATATAGGCATCATACGGTACGTTGGTGGTAGTTTTCCCACCAATATCGAAAGGAGACATATTAATGGTGTTATCCGGTAAATTCATAAATGAAAAATCAGAGCCGCTTGATGCTATTATGGCTACAACATCCTTACCCGGATATTTAGACCTATCATATTCAAAGGTTGCCATACCATCACCATCGGTAGTAGCGTTATATATCTCCTGGTTATTATCACTTACAAAGGTTATTTTGGTTCCTGATAACTTGTTTCCCGTCAATATTGAATGGCAGAACACATAAATATTATTCTGTCCTTTCTTTACAATCATTCCAATATCTGATACAACCAACAGCTTACTGTCTTGTATCCATGGTTTCTTTTTATCCTGCACTTGCACCATGTAAATTCCCTTGCGTGTATTATCAGCTTGAATATCGGATGGAGTAATATTGAGAAGGGAGGTCATACCGGTCATTGGCAAACTTGTTGTGCTAATATCTCTGCGGGTAATTACATCTCCAAAAGTTGTGTCAGCAGTATAGTCATCGGTATAATGATAGCCATCATCCCCATCTTCTCCATCACCTTCACTATTATAGTTGTAGCTTCCATAGCTTTGGTATTGTTGTCCGCGACGCAGATAATGTAAGATATTATTCTCATACACCTTATAAACAGTAAGTCTTACTTTAGGTACACTAATAATTTGAACTCCAATGTTCCTGTTACCTTGAGAAGATAAGTAAATGCTATTCTTATCGGAGAAAGCTATGTATGGTGGGGGCGTGCCAAAGTGAATTGAACCATTGTAATCGTCTTTTAATTCAATTCCGAAGATGTTTCTAAGCTTTCCGGAAATAGTAAGGGTATAATCGATTTTGTTTGAAAAATCGCCTGTTATGTTAAATCCGTTACCTGTAGTAGTTACCTTGAATTTAACCTCGGGCTTAAACGAAATATACTGGTCAATATTTTCTGCAACTACAGGTTGCGTGGTTGTAACGTTTATATATGATTGGCCATTTTGGAATACAGGCAATGCGCTTTCTACCTGGAATTGATCTTTTGGAGGAATTTGAGATAGGTAATTAATGGCCTGTTCTGTTTCTTTATTGCTACCTACGCAACGAACACCTTTATCAATATCTATCGATAAAGCACATGGATATTTCTCCCCATCAACGGGTTTAAATAAAAGCTTTACCTGCATGCCATCATCTGCTGATACAAGCTCAGGTTGCACCAACGTTTTGTCTTGCGTAAGCTTTAATTTCTGGAGTATAGATGAAGGTGAAACAGCGTAATTAAAATCAAGATTTACGCCAACGTATACTCCTGAAGAAGCATTGCCGTTCTTAAGCGTCCAGAAAGTTTCAACATTAGCAAGCTTTAAATAGGGAGTGTGAAATGTAATGGCTTTATCATCAATGGGCATGCTTTTTTTACTGTGATTCAATAGCTTCTTAGTAAGCGTTACCTTGTATTCAGTGCTGGGTAAAAACGATTGAAATGGGGAGAAAGTAAGTTGGTTACGGCCAGTCCATTCGTATACACCTTGCACAGCAGGGCTGAAATTTAAATAATGTGTGCTATCGGCTTTATATAATAATGAGTCTGTAACCACATTGGACGAAAGAGTGAATACCAGTGATTGCTGTATCTGTACTTCACCATTTGGAAAATTGACTTCTTTAATGGAAAGTTTTCCATTACGGTTGCAGGCAGCAAATAAAACTATAAGGCAAATTGCCGAAAGAAAAGAAAGAGATAAGCGTTTCATTTAGAATTGTTTAGAGGCTTTATTTAGAAGCCGTTGAATTGTATTGCACGAATGTACAATATCAATCAATGCGAACCTAAACAAACTTTTACTGATGAGCACCTAGCGCAATTCCAAGCGTATAAACGGGTAATTCGGTATAGGAAGTGGTTGATTTAAAGTAATTTGAAAGTCTATAATTAAAATATAAGGCAACGCCTTGTTTACTGCCTAACCTGAAAGTTAAACCGTAATTAGTCGGGGTAGTAAATTTTAATTGTCTGTCAATAGTTTTGGTCGAAGAACCGCTTGAAATATTAGCTACCCCATTATTATCCCAGGAAATATGCTTAGTATATATAACCCAATCAAGATATGCCCCTCCATCAAGGAACATTTTGCCTTTATAAAAGCGATCGAATACTTTGCCCCCGAAATTATCAAAGCTTACTTTTTCTGAATTGTGCAATATGTTATTGGGTAATGTTTTTGAACTATCTTGTTTTAGAAAAAAATCAGTTGATTTATAATAAATATCAACTCCAATATCATTCCATTTAGCAAATCTGTATCCAAATCCGCCACCAACAATAAATTCTCTTGATTGTCCATATATTACCTCTGAACCTTTATTTGAATTACCTAAAACAAAAGCTCCGCCAATAAAGCCATCACGCATTTTATGGGGAAATGACGGCTTTGTTGAATCAGAAGAAGTGCTTTGAGCCATTACTGGTACAAATGCAATAGCAAATATTGCTGCCAGGTAGTTGTTTAGTTTCATTGGACTATATAAAAGATGGTGCAAATATAGGATTTTAGCTGTTTGCCTTATTTTGCTTGTCCTTTATGTAAGCTATGTTTACATTTGTATAGGTTAAACAGATATAATGATGAAACTAAGTAAAGAAAATACTAAAGCTGACCCTAAGTTCGATAAAAAGGAAACCGAAAAGGAAACCGAAAAGCTTAAGGAACAGATATTCGAAATGCAGAATTTATTTTATGCTGAAAAGAAACATAGCTTGTTAGTGATTCTTCAGGGGTCTGATGCGTCAGGGAAAGACGGAACGGTGCGCCATGTGTTTTCTGCAATGAATCCAATGGGTGTAATGGTAAAAGCATTTAAAGCGCCTACTGAAGAAGAAATGGGACACGATTTTTTATGGAGAATACATAAACATGCTCCTGCTAAAGGAATGATTCAGATATTTAACCGTTCACACTACGAGGATATTTTAGTTCCATCGGTACATAAAACACTGGATAAAGAGCTGGTAGAAAAAAGATTCGACAGGATAAATAATTTCGAACGGGGGCTTTTAGAATCAGGAACAGTAATATTGAAGTTCTTTCTACATATATCGAGGGAAGAGCAGGATGAAAGAATAAAAGAAAGGTTGACCGATCCTAAAAAGAGATGGAAATACGATCCCGCAGATAAAAGAGAAATGCACAATTGGGATGGGTATATGGAGGTATATGAGGAAATATTTGAAAAATGCGGACCCAAATTGCCTTGGATAATTGTTCCAGCAGACCAGAAATGGTACCGCAACTATATAGTGGCAAAAGAGTTGCTGGATGCCATGAAATCATTAAAAATGAAATACCCTCGATAAATCGTTCTATATTTACGGAAGATTCTCCCATAAATGAAAGATATTTTTGAACAATTACCCCCTGACCTTTTTAAGTTTGTTCTTGTTACTGTATTTTCATTACTCATTGGGCTGGAACAACGGAGGCGCTCTTTAGATAGAGCCCCGGAAAGTATATTTGGAACCGACAGAACGTTTACGCTGATTGGAATAGCTGGTTTTATATTATACATAATCAGCCCGCAAAACCTTATCCCTTTTGCAGTAGGTGGTATAGTTATTGGCGGACTACTGGCACTTTATTATTACCAAAAAATGAAGGCGCACCAGCTTTTTGGTATGACTTCTCTTATAACAGCACTTATTACATATTGTCTCGGCCCCTTTGTTTGCACGCAAAATAGAGCATTGGTGCTATTGCTTGTTGTAATTGTGCTGGTTGTTACCGAGGTAAAGGAGAGTTTACGTAAGCTCACAGCTCAGTTCGGTAATGATGAATTTATTTCTCTGGCTAAGTTTATTGTATTGGCAGGTATTATACTACCACTACTTCCGGATGCACCCATTTCAGACATAATCAATGTTTCTCCTTATAAGTGCTGGCTGGCAATAGTTGTTGTTTCAAGCATTTCTTATTTTAGTTACCTACTCCGCAAATTCGTATTCCCTGATACAGGTATATTACTTACAGGAATACTTGGTGGGCTATATAGTAGTACTTCAACAACTGTAATACTTGCACGTAAAAGTAAAGAGGATGTAGCTGGCAACCGTATTATTGGTGCAATGTTCCTTGCCTTAACTATGATGTACCTTCGTATATTCCTGCTTGCTTTGTTCTTTAACCCAGATATAGCAATGAAACTTTTGCCCGACTTTGCCGGACTCACTCTCATCAGTTTATTAATTGCCGTCTATTTTATTAAGATAAAAAAAACTGTAGTTACCAAACAAAATGAAGCTCTTGCTACATCAGTACATCAAAACCCGCTTGAATTTAAAACGGCACTTTTATTTGGTGGCCTTTTTATTGTCTTTGCAATTGTAACCCAGTTTGTTATTAAGAATTATGGCGGGCATGGTGTAAGTGTACTGGCTTACATAGTGGGTGTAACCGATGTTGACCCTTTTATAATTAATTTGTTTCAAGGTAAAATGGTGATAGATTCATCAATAATCACCATTGCCGTTCTTAATGCTACTACTAGTAATAACCTACTTAAGATGATGTATGCTGTAAGCCTTGGCGATAAATCACTACGTAAAGAATTATTTGTAAGCTTCGGTATACTTATAGTTGCAGGAATAGTGGCGGTGCTTATTTAGTGCTTTCCTGAATAGGCTTTACGTACCCCCATTCTATAAATTTAAAGTCGCCGGCAGACTTTGTAGTATCCTCTATCTTTGTAAGATCGTCAACCTTAAAAAGCCCAATCATAGGGTATTTGTCTGATACCAATGTTTTCCCTTTTGTTTTTCCCTGCATAAGCATGTATTCGAATTTTTCTTTTGTAGCATCGGAGAATACTTTTGCAAGAAAGAAAGTATCATCATCTTTCAGGAACAGTTTTTTTTCGATATATCCAAGTCTTTCTCTTCCAAGGTGTAAGTTCTTTGATATGGGGCATACGGTGAAGTATTCTTCATAATAAAAGCCCAAGTAGTTTTCAGATGATGTTTCTCCCTTTACAATAAAAGGGCCAAATAAGGGTATACCCATAAACGGGAGTTCAAGTCTAATGGGCTGCCACCTGCCTTGAATTAATTTAATACGGCTAAGACGAGTTGTAATAATAATGATAATTGTACCAGTTACATAAATTTCACTTGGTAGTGCCTTAAATGCTTTCTCAAAAGTTGTTATATATCCAACGATCAAAAGCTTTGCAACTATTACTATTACATAGTATATCTGTAGCCTGGTTGATACTTTATTGCTATTTACATTTTTTTTGTAAGTGAAGAAACTTGAATGATTCAAGGCATTTTCAATAATAGTAACAAATACAGAGATGAAATAAAAGAAAAAGGCGAGAGTCATGATGCCACCCAAAAAACCTGTATCGCTTAATATTCCAAAGTCATAGAAGCCATGTGCCAGCGCAGCTAATAATAAGTATCCAATGAATAAAAACGGTTGAAATTTTTTGTTCTTGAATTTCATAACAACCATTCCGTAACCAATAACAGACGAAAAGAACATATGGCCAACAGTACTGGTAATGGCTCGTGCACTTATTGATGACGGGGAATCGTAAAAATATAAAACGTTCTCTGCCGCAGAAAAGCCAAGAGCAGAAAAGCATATAAAGGCTATGTAGTCAATTGGCTCAGTAATTTGTTTCTTGAAAATTAACAGTATTATGAAGAAAGGAATGGCTTTTGCCGTTTCTTCAACAAGGCCTATTCGAAAAACACAATTGAGAAAATTATCGATATTAATGCCACTAATGTCGAAGTGGGTTTTTGGGAAAAGTAATTTGTCTGCTGCTAATACCAGCAACACAGAACTTGCTCCGAGAAAAAAAATAAGCAGAATATATTTCAGGTCTTGTTTGCCGTAAATATCAATCAATCTGTAATAGTCAATCCAAATCCATGCTATAAAAGCAGCTATAACGGCATAAACAACTAAGTAATAGTTCAAAGTGGCGAATGAATATTTGCATCAAATCTATAAAAAAGCCTCGAATAATCGCGTTCGCTTAAAACCCTAACTTTGCCTTCTCAAAAGCAACCTATATGATAATAGACCTGAGAAGTGATACCGTAACACGCCCGACACCTGAGATGTTGAAATATATGTTCAATGCCAAGGTAGGTGATGATGTATTTAACGAAGACCCCACTATAATTGAGCTCGAAAAGAAAGCCGCTGCCATATTTGGTAAAGAGGCCGGTTTGTTTTGCCCTTCGGGTACCATGACTAACCAGATAGCTATTAAAATGCATACCCAACCGGGAGATGAGTTATTGTGTGATGTTACGGCCCATGTATATAATTTTGAAGGTGGTGGAGTTGCATTTACATCGGGTGTACAGCCAAGGTTAATACAAGGAGATAGGGGTAGGTTTACAGCTAAACAATTAAGTGATTCGCTTCATCCGGATGCTGACTGGCTACCACGTACTACATTAGTTGTGGTTGAAAATACCAGTAACAAGGGTGGAGGAAGCTATTATAAACTTGAGAACGTAAAGGAGATTGCTAAGGTATGTACTGATAACAAGATAAAGTTGCACATGGATGGCGCCCGTATATTCAATGCACTGGTTGAAACCAATGAGGATGCTTTGGAGTATGGTAAGGTATGCGATTCTATTTCCATATGTCTTTCTAAAGGCTTAGGTGCACCGGTAGGATCAGTATTAATAGGCACTAAAGAGTTTATTGCCAATGCACGCCGAATACGTAAGCTGTTAGGTGGAGGAATGCGACAAGCCGGGTACCTTGCTGCTGCAGGTATTTATGTCTTAGATAATAATGTAAAGCGCCTGAAAGACGACCATAAACGAGCTAAGCATTTAGGCAGTTTATTGGAGGGTAAAAGCTATATTGATAGTGTGTTACCTGTTGATACTAATATTGTAATATTTAACCTTTCCGATAAAATGCCTTCAGCTAAGTTTGTTGCTGAATTGGCAAAAGAGAACATACTCGTTTCCTTAATGGGTACTCAAATGGTACGTATGGTTACACACCTTGATTTTACTGAAGAAATGCTTGAAACAACCGAAAAAATACTGAAGAAAATATAATATGCCATATCACTTTTATACTGCTGAAGTAACCAAGATTATTGATGAATCGCATAATACCAGACGGTTCTTTTTTAAAATACCTGAAGTGCAGGATTTTAAATATGGTGCGGGACAATTTGTAATGCTCGACCTGCCTATTGATTCAAAGATAAAGACACGTTCATATTCCGTCGCTTCTGCCCCAAATGCAACGAATGAACTTGAACTGCTTATATCACTGAATGAACAAGGCCTCGGGACCCCATACCTTTTCAATAACATAAAAGTAGGTTCACACTTGCCTTTATCACAGCCTGCAGGTAAGTTTATGCAACCTGCTTTTACTAATATTGAGACTGATATTTGCATGATTTGCACCGGTACAGGTATTGCTCCTTTCAGGGCGTTTTTGCACGATATAAAGAACAGAAATGTGCCACATGGCAACATACATCTGATATTCGGAAGTCGTTACCAGAAGGACCTTTTGTATCGGACTGAGATGGAGGATCTGACAAAGACCTTGCCCGGGTTTCATTATACAACTGTATTGTCTCGGGAAGATGACCCTGCGTATACTGGTGAGAAAGGTTATGTACATGCCATATATGAAAAACTATATGCCGATAAGCGCCCCGCCCTGTTCTATCTCTGTGGCTGGAAAGCCATGATAAAAGAGGCACGTGACAAACTACAAGCTATGGGTTATGATAAGAAAGTCATTAAATTCGAACTATACGACTAGGCATTTGTTACAAACGGGGTAAATTTCTTACCTTTGAACCTTACAAAAGACATAGTATGAAGACTGTATTATTTCGTGAAGCTTTACGTGAAGCAATGTCAGAAGAAATGCGCCGCGATGAGCGCGTGTTTTTGATGGGTGAAGAAGTAGCTCAATATAATGGAGCGTATAAAGTGAGTCAAGGTATGCTTGATGAATTTGGTGCTCGCCGTGTTATTGATACACCTATTGCTGAGCTTGGTTTTACGGGCATCGGAGTAGGTGCAGCCATGAATGGATTGCGTCCTATAATCGAATTCATGACTTTTAATTTTTCTTTAGTTGCAATTGACCAGGTAATTAACTCAGCATCTAAAATGCTCGAAATGTCTGGCGGGCAATTGCCGATGCCAATAGTATTCCGTGGACCTACCGGTTCTGCCGGTATGCTTGGTGCACAGCACTCGAACTCTTTTGATAACTGGTATGCTAACTGTGCTGGGTTAAAAGTAATAGTGCCATCTAACCCTGCTGATGCCAAAGGATTATTGAAATCTGCTATACGCGATAATGACCCGGTTGTATTCATGGAATCGGAACAGATGTACAGCGACAAAGGCGAAATACCTGAAGGAGAATATCTTATTCCTATTGGTGTTGCCGATATTAAGCGTGAAGGGAAAGATGTAACCATAGTATCTTTTGGTAAGATCATGAAAGTGGCTTTGGCTGCTGCCATTGAATTAGAAAAAGAAGGTATTTCTGCTGAAATTATTGATTTGCGTTCTATACGCCCTATTGATTACGCTACTGTTATAAACTCTGTTAAAAAGACCAACCGCCTTGTTATACTTGAAGAGGCATGGCCTTTGGGTTCTATAGCTACCGAAGTTGCATTTAAAGTACAAAAGGATGCATTCGATTATTTAGATGCTCCTGTACTTCGTGTTACCTGTGCTGATGTGCCACTGCCTTATGCTCCAAACCTTATTGAGGCTGCATTGCCAAATGTGCCTAAGTTGGTGAAAGCTGTTAAGGAAGTTATGTACGTGGCCAAATAGTCACAGCGTTTTCTTCATACATACACTATACTCCATTCCAACATAGGGTGGGTAATTCGGAATAACTGAATACCCAATTTTCTTGTATAATGGAATTGCTTCTACCTGTAGAGTTCCTGTTTCCAAAACTGAATTTGAATAATTAAACTCTTTGGCCCAGTTTTCCAATTCCTTCATCAAAGCCGTTGCTATTCCTTTTCCTCTATGTTCATGTAAAACAAATATTCGTTTCATTTCTGCACTTTCTTCATTAAATTCCTTAAAACAACCACAAGCAACAGGTTTTCCATCCAAATAACCAACAATTACAGTATCTATTTTTTCTACACTGTTATGTTTTGTGTATTCGCCTTGCACATTCGGGTAGCGATCCCACAGGTCTTTATCCAGTGCCTTAATAAGTTCCCTGAAGTCGGTTGATGCAGATGTGGTTCTCTTGAATTCGAGCATAAAGATAGTTCATTAAAATAGCGAGGCAAAAGTAAATATTCGTATGATATCAACAGGTCAGATTATATAATGGAAAATTGCATATAATTGTGGTAAATAAAAGCATATGAAAAAACTGATCTTAGCACTGAGCCTGGGAATTATTATCGTAGCGGCCTATTCGTTTACAACCGGTAAGGGTGATGAGTGCCCTGCTGAGGGAAAGGCAAATCCGAAGAAAGGTAAAGAAGCGGTACTGAAACCAAGAGAAAAGAATGTAAACAAGCATAAGAACAGGCAAAGCATTCCTCAAATAGGTGATTACGATAAGAGTGTGACCATACAAGGAATGTATGACAGTAAAGATGATTCACTTTGGAATGAAGATAAAGCCGGAGCTATTACAGGTTATGTATTCAGGGCGTATGATAATAGCATGGAATCGTGTAATTGTTTTACCGAAGACAAAACAAAATATAGTACAAACCTTTACCTGTCTCCGACACCACTTGATAAGAATACCCGTACAGCAGATTGTATAGCCATTGTTATAATGCCATATTCCAGAACACTTAACAAAGACTGGACTGCTGACTACATAAATGATAAACTTGTAGGCAAAAAAGTAACTGCCTCTGGCTGGCTTATATATGATATAACCCACAGTGTCAGTTCAATTATGACAAATTCTAACGGTTCACATCCTGACAGGCGTACCATATGGGGTATTTGCCCAATGACCGACCTGAAGGTGGCCGAATAAGTTTAATTACTAGGTGCCTGGAAGGATTGTATGCCAATTAACTGGTCGTAATAAATTCCGAGTGGCCTGTAATAAGTATAAATGGTATAAGTGTTTTCAGTTTCAGAATGATTACCTTCTATAGGAGTAACATCAGCTACA
>DATHNG010000030.1:0-5291 GCA_035486275.1 Bacteroidia bacterium | reverse complement strand
GTTTATAGAAATACCATGCTCGCTGTAATTACCCGATAGTATTAAAGTGTAATCTACCACATTACCGTTTTCATCGTAATATTTGCAAACACCGGTTTTATTGCCATTTGCAAACTGGCCTTTTTCGGTCAAACGGCCCAGTTCATCGTATGTCTCATAATCACCATCTCTCAGGCCATTTTTATAATGCTCAATATACATCAGCGGGCCACTGCCATAATGTTGTTTCATGGTGTATTCAGGGCAGGCTTTAAAGAACACCTCCTCGAGTGAATCATCTTCGTCAACCGACCAATAGCTTTCAATGGTTTTGGTTCGTTTATCCCATCTGTACCTTGCTGAGTACTCCATAGTACCAATAGTATCGGTAGACTTTACACGTACTTCGTGAAACTCTGCGGCCTGAACAAGTTCGCCTTTTACAACGATCTTCAGTTCTTTAACCTTACCATCGGGCAAAAAGGTTCGTATGGTATCCTGGGCAAAGAGGCGGGCGCTAATACACAATAATAACAGGCAAACAAAACGGGGGGAATGTTTTTGCATAAATGGAGATTTCAGTGCAAAAATAATACTTCTGCTGAAACTGATTAGTTATGAATGTGTAAAGCCCGTTTTAACAGCACAGACATTATCTGCCACGTACTATTTTAGCTGTCTTCTCTTGGCCAAGCTTGCTTAGACCAGTTTTAATTCCTTTTTCTTCAACGTAACCACCAACAAAAACTTCAAAAGGAACAATTTCATAGTTTGATTTTTTAATATGCTCATAATATTCATCCACGAGGCTAAAGAAATCAAACATCTCATTATGTAATGCATTTTCAAAAAATTCAAAAAAGCTAATATTTATGAAAACAAGTGGCTTTACAGTAAACCTATCGGAGATTTTTAGAGATGGAAGAATTTCACGGAACAATTTCTCATATCTACGATTCACTCCATTAAACCCAAAGGTTGAGTCTGTGTATGTGATTATTGGATAAATATTATAATTGCTTGAATCAAGTTCATCAAAACTAATGCCACTGCTTATTTTTTCAATTGCCAATGCCAATTGTTTTACACCTTTGGGAGAACTTGCCTGATTACTCTGAAATTTCAAATCCATTTTAGGAAATAAACCCTCGGTCGTTCCAATATTCTTCGAAGCGAAATCGAGCAACACATCTTTTAATTCAATAAGGGCTATATTGTTATTAGAACGAATGTAGTAATCGCATAATTCTACATTACTTTGCTCTTCAATCATCTTACCAGAAAAAAGTTTGTATTTGCCTTGCTTGAAGCAACGTAAAATTAAAGTATAAAAAAGTATCTCCTCAGTAAATTTTTTTCCCTTTGTTGACAAGAAATTACCGATGTACCCCTGACTCTCGATATATTCTTTGAAAGTAAACACGAAATTTCTATACAACTTATCTATTAGAAACGTCATATCTAATATTACGTAGGACATATTATTGCAATAAAATATTGGGTATTTTCTTAGGGTGGTGAAGTTCTCTGAGGCTATGTAACCGAGCACATTATTATTAATTGCAAGTCTTGATAGTACTCGAAAATTAATTTTACCACGAAATGAACCCAAGTTTACTATTTGTGATTTCTGACCATACTGGCTTCCTGGGAGGGCAATTGTGATTAACATTATAATATTATATAGATATTCGTCCCCATTTTCAACTCGAAGCCATTTCAAATACTTATAAAAGAAATCCTTGAGTTCAACTGAATTACTTAAGTAATCAAAAAACAAGCTTCCCCGAGCCGTTTGAATAACAAAATCATGATTTCTTGTATAATCAAGTTGATGAATAAACTTCGCCATCATAAGTTCAGTCATTTCATCTTCACTATTTTTTGCTTTTTCAAAAGCCTCGTCATCTATTTTAATGTTTGCTAAAATTTCAGTATTAATAAGCAAAAAAGCTTTGAGAAATCTTACCGATTCTTCTGAAGTAAATGTCCTAGGAGAACTATGATTCCACGCAGTGAAAATCAGATCGTACATTTTCAGGTTGCTCTTTCTATTGAAATACATACCTAACCCATTTTGCCGTCGAAATTTTTCAAATGGAACAGTGAAAATCTCTTTATCTGTATTACTAGCATTTTTTAGCAATTCTGTTAACAAAGCAATTTGAGTTGGATAAATACTATCTCTACCTTCATTTATGAATAACATAAAATTTATCCATGAAACATTTCTTATTAATTCTAATGAAGGCAGATCTCTAATTAAATCTATTGCACTTGTATTAGAATCTTCGCCAAACACATCAATATAACCCAAAAGAGCTACTAAATGGGATCTCGTTTCTTTCATTTAATTCCTTTTAAGATATATGTTCAGTAAAACTAAAAATACCACAAAATCTCATGCATAAACTCCCCCTATTTTTTCACCAATTTCTTTATCAACAAGCATTCTTACTAAAATCCTTAGCATTTCTTTAATTAATGCATTGTAAGTATTTAATAATCAAATACTTATATCAATATAAGTATTGCTAAAATTTCAAAATAGCTCATTGTTATTTATTGTTATTATCAATAGATTTTTTAGTTCCAATTATTCACAATTCTGTACCTTTGTCCCAACTAAAAATCCTACGCCATGACATTCGATATAGAGATGATCAAAAAAGTGTACGGCCACCTTTCTGCTAAGGTAACTGAAGCTCGCACCATGCTGGGCAGGCCAATGACACTCACCGAAAAAATATTGTATACCCACCTTACCGATAAGCTGCCATCGGCAGCTTACAAGCGTGGAAATGACTACGTTGACTTTCAACCCGACCGTGTTGCCATGCAGGATGCCACAGCACAAATGGCGCTATTGCAGTTTATGCAGGCAGGCAGGCCAAAGGTTGCGGTTCCTTCTACCGTGCATTGCGATCACCTTATACAGGCAGATGCTGGCGCCAAGAAGGATCTGGATACCGCTATTCACAAGAACAAAGAAGTGTACGACTTCCTTGCATCGGTTTCCAATAAGTATGGCATAGGTTTCTGGAAACCCGGCGCAGGTATTATACACCAGGTAATATTAGAGAACTACGCTTTCCCGGGCGGTATGATGATAGGTACTGACTCACATACCCCTAACGGCGGCGGATTAGGAATGATAGCAATTGGTGTTGGCGGCGCCGATGCATGTGATGTTATGGCAGGTTTACCGTGGGAATTAAAGTTCCCTCAGCTTATTGGCGTTAAGCTTACCGGTAAACTGAACGGCTGGGCATCTGCCAAGGATGTAATATTGAAAGTAGCCGGTATACTTACCGTTAAAGGCGGTACCGACCGAATATTGGAATACTTCGGCCCGGGCGCTGAATCAATTTCATGTACGGGTAAAGGCACCATTTGCAACATGGGTGCTGAAATAGGTGCTACCACTTCAGTATTCTGTTACGATAAAAAAATGAGCGACTACCTTAAGTCAACCGACCGACCTGACCTGGCTGCCGAGGCTGACAAGGTAGCTGAGCACTTACGTGGCGATAAAGAAGCATACGAAAACCCTGAGAAATACTTTGACCAGGTTATTGAAATTAACCTTTCAGAACTTGAGCCACATGTTAATGGCCCTTACACACCGGACTTAGCATGGCCTATCTCTAAATTTGCTCAGGCAGTTAAGGATAACGGCTGGCCTGCAGAGCTGGAAGTAGGACTTATAGGTTCATGCACTAACTCATCGTACGAAGATATTGGCCGTGCAGCATCGGTTGCAAAGTATGCGGTAGAGCATGGTTTAAAAACCAAATCAGAATACACGGTTACTCCGGGTTCTGAACAAGTGCGCTATACGGTGGAAAGAGATGGCTACCTGCCGATATTTGAACAAATGGGTGGTGTAGTATTGGCTAATGCCTGCGGGCCATGCATTGGTCAATGGGCTCGTCATACCAAAGACCCTGATAAAAAGAACTCGATCATTACCTCGTTCAACCGTAACTTCTCGAAACGTAACGACGGTAACCCGAACACACATGCTTTTGTAGCATCACCTGAAATAGTTACTGCGCTTGCATTAGCAGGAACACTTACATTCAATCCGTTAGTTGATACAATAACAAACGACAAGGGCGAAAAAGTAAAACTACCTGAACCAAAAGGCGATGAGCTTCCTTCAAAAGGATTTGAAGTGAAGGACAGAGGCTTCCAGGAGCCTGTTAAGGATGGCAGCAACGTAAAGGTTATGGTTGCGCCTGATTCACAACGCCTGCAATTGCTCGATCCGTTTGCAGCATGGGAAGGTATTGACATTAAAGGCCTGAAACTGCTTATTAAAGCAAAAGGCAAATGTACCACCGACCATATATCAATGGCTGGCCCATGGCTGAAATTCCGTGGCCACTTAGATAATATTTCGAACAATATGCTAATTGGCGCAACCAACTTTTTCAATGGTAAAACCGATAACGTAAAGAACCAATTGGATGGCACTTATGGCTCAGTACCTGCCGTACAAAGGGCTTACAAAGCAAAGCACATTGGCTCAATAGTGGTTGGCGACGAAAACTATGGCGAAGGCAGTTCACGCGAACATGCGGCTATGGAGCCTCGTTTCCTGGGTGTACGCGCTATACTTGTAAAATCGTTTGCACGTATTCACGAAACCAATCTGAAGAAGCAAGGTATGCTTGCACTAACATTTGCCAACAAAGCCGACTACGATAAGGTATTGGAAGATGATACTATTGACATTAATGGCCTGACCAGCTTTAAGCCGGGTGTGCCACTAACACTGGTATTGAATCATAAGGACGGCAGCAGGGATGAAATTAAAGTTAACCATACCTATAACGAAAGCCAGATAGAATGGTTTAAGGCAGGTGGAGCGTTGAATATTATCCGTGCTCAGGTAAAAGCTTAATTTAATTAGGAATTGGTAATTAGGAATTAGGAATGAAAGCGGGAAATATTGTTCAAGAGAAGAGTTACGCTTTTGCCATACGTATAGTGAATTTATACTCATATTTAAATGAACCCCTAATTCTTCAATCCTAATTTTGATAACCCGTATAGTAAGAATGGAGTTTGCGCCTGAAAAGGTTAATGAATTTATTGAGTTGTTTACAGGAACACGGCATAAAATAGCTTCATTTGAAGGATGCAAGGGAGTACAGTTGCTGAACGATGTTGCGGCCAGCAATGTATTCTTTACACATAGCCTATGGCAGTCAGAGAAAGAACTGGAGAACTATCGTAACTCGGAACTGTTTAAAGAAACATGGACAAAGACGAAAGCTATGTTCAGCAATAAAGCACAGGCCTGG
>DATHNG010000029.1:0-9952 GCA_035486275.1 Bacteroidia bacterium | reverse complement strand
TTGCAGATGGCGTAATGCATTCACAAGCTAGAAAAAAAGAAAACCTGCCAACACATGAACAATTGGATGTAAGTAAAGAACTTGATTTTTTACTTCAAGAGGTCTGTAGGTTACTTAAATAGGAATTTGCGAATGTGGGTATATAAAAATAGTTTCACTTATTATAATACCCTCTATTTCCCGAAAACCTCTTGTAACGAAAACACCTCTTTTAGCGCTATACCACCTCTTTCGGTCTTTTGCAGGGTGCCGCATTCAGCTGCTGGATCGTGTTCAAAGAACAATACCGTATTCTCATTAGCATATTCAGCAAAAAGCCTTTCCTTATCTTTCATTGATTCCAGCGGGCGAACATCGTATGCCATAACATAAGGCATGCCAATATGCCAACGCGATGGAAAAAGGTCAGCGCAGAAAATCACGTTCTTGCCTTTATGACTAATCACAGGTAACATCATTGCCTCTGTGTGTCCATTCACTACCATCACCTTAAATGGTAATTGCTTGCTTCCATCTCCCTCTATCATTTTTAAATGGCCACTTTCATATATCGGCAAAATATTTTCTGCTAAAAAACTTGCTTTCTCACGCGGGTTAGGGTTAGTAGCCCAATCCCAATGTTCCTTTTTACTCCAATAGGTAGCATTTTTAAATGCCAATTCATATCCCGTTCTGTCATCTGTCCATTTTACACTTCCGCCGCAATGGTCAAAATGCAAATGCGTTAAGAATACATCCGTTATATCATCTCTCGTAAAGCCATGTTTCTTTAACGATCTATCCAATGACTCATTACCATGCAAATAATAGTGTCCGAAGAACTTAGGGTCCTGTTTATCGCCCATTCCATTATCTATAAGTACCAGCCTGTTGCCTTCCTGCACAAGCAAGCAACGCATGGCCCAGCTACACATATTAATTTCATCGGCCGGGTTAAGCTTGTTCCACATCGATTTGGGCACAACGCCGAACATGGCTCCCCCGTCTAATTTAAAGCCTCCTGTATGTATAGTGTATAGTTCCATAACAATGTGTTGTCAATATCTCGTTACTACTGTTAATTTATTACCCCAAAGTTAGGGTTATTTTTGAGCTGTAAATTGCATGAAGAAATGCAGGTAAAGAATGGAACGCAGATGACACAGATTCGACGAATTTTAACTGATCTCATCCGTGTTTACCAGTCATATCCGTGTTATCCGTATGCTATGGGCATTAAGCATTTAAAATTCAAAATTAATAATTGATGAAGGTACATCTTATTGCTATAGGTGGAAGTGCAATGCACAATATGGCCATTGCCCTGCATAAAAAGGGTATAACCGTTACCGGTTCCGATGACGAGATCGTGGACCCCGCCAGGAGCAATCTGAAGAAATATGGCATTCTGCCGGCTGCGGATGGTTGGGATGTTAACCGTATTACACCCGATATTGATGCGGTAATTTTAGGCATGCATGCTACGGGCGATAACCCTGAATTGAAACGTGCGCAAGAGTTAAAGCTGAAAATATATTCTTACCCTGAATACCTCTACGAACAAACAAAAGATAAAACGCGTGTAGTTATTGGCGGAAGCCATGGCAAAACAACCATAACGGCTATGGTACTACATGCTATGAAGTACAATGGCAAACAATTCGATTATTTAGTTGGTGCCGCGCTTGAAGGATTTGAAACAAGCCTGCATTTGTCAAATGAAGCGCCTGTTGCCATATTCGAAGGTGATGAATACCTCGCCTCTACCCTTGATAAACGTCCAAAATTTCTTTTATATAAACCACAGATAGCTTTAATATCGGGCATTGCATGGGACCATGTAAATGTGTTCCCAACCTACCAGAGCTACCTCGATCAGTTTGAGAATTTTGTAAAGCAAATGCCAGATGGTGGCACCCTTGTTTATTGCGATGCCGATGAAGAAGTACACAAGCTTGCCAAACTAGCTTCTTTGGGAGTAGAAAAAGTACCCTATGGTTTACCGAACTATACAGTAGAAAACGGAATAACTGTTTGGAAAGAAACTTGGGGTAATACTAATCTGGAAGTATTCGGGCAACATAATTTACTAAACCTGAATGGTGCAAAGAAAGTATGTGAACTACTCGGCTTAACTGACAAGCAATTTCTGACGGCTATAGCAAGTTTTAAAGGCGCTGCACGCAGACTGCAAACGGTAGCACGCACACGACAATGTACCGTGTATTGGGATTTTGCCCACTCACCATCAAAACTAAAAGCAACTATACAAGCAGTTAAAGAACAATTCCCGAATCGTAAATTAGTTGCCTGTATGGAGCTGCATACCTTCAGCAGCCTTACCAAGGAGTTTTTAAAAGAATATGTCGGTACTATGGACCTGGCAGATATAAAAAAGGTTTATTTCAACCCGCATGTTATAGAACATAAGCACCTGCCAAGCATTAACCCTGATGAGGTAAAACAATCGTTTGGAGGGAATGTGGAAGTCTATACCGACTCAGCTAAAATGATTGCTGACCTTAAGGCCATGCAATGGAAAGACACTAACCTTTTAATGATGAGCTCCGGTAATTTTGACGGAGTGAATATTAAGGCCTTTGCGGAGGAGTTGGTGAAATAACATCTAATAAAAAAAGGGAGCAAAATTGCTCCCTCGTTTCAACCAAACTAAACCTTACTTACCACCACCCGGATGATGATGACCATGATGATGGTGATGTCCTCCTGAGGCATTTCCTTGAGCCATTACTGAGCCTGCACAGGCAAAGATGATAAGCATTAAAATGATCTTTTTCATAGGGTTTTGTTTTTAAGATTTTGTATTAACCATAACACTTTATTTGACGATTGTATTTATAAAAACTTGCGTCAGTATAGATGTGTGATTTATAAGTCAATACAAAAACTCAACTTGGTTATCAAGTTAAATGTTCTTTGCGTTAGGGATAGTAATGGAAAGCCCACAGTCGACCTTAGGAGGCGAGGACTTGGAATGTATAGCCCGACCCGCAGGGGAACGCCCAAATTGTATTCATAAAAAAAGGGGAACAAAATGTTCCCCTTTTATATAATTGTAATATAAAATTAAACTGTAGCTTGTGGCTTAGGCATAAGTACCTTCTTAGATAAACGGTACTTGCCTGTCTTAGGATCAATAGCAATAAGTTTTACCTTAACTATATCACCTTCCTTAATAACTCCTTGTAAAGAGTCAAGGCGTTTCCAGTCAATTTCAGATATGTGTAACAGACCTTCTTTACCTGGCAGGAATTCAACGAAGGCACCGAACTCAACAACTGATTTCACTTTGCCATCGAATACTTCACCAACTTCAGGAACCGAGGTAATACCCTTAACACGTGCCAAAGCAGCATCAAGAGATTCTTTATTGGTAGCTGAAATGTCAATTACACCCATGCCATCAATTTCTTCAATAACCAAGGTTGCACCGGTATCAGCTTGTATGCCTTGGATGATCTTACCACCTGGCCCGATTACTGCACCGATCATTTCCTTAGGTATCTTCAATTGAATGATACGAGGAGCGTAAGGTTTCAGTTCTGACTTAGGTTTATCAAGTGTCTTAGCCATTTCACCTAAAATATGTAAACGGCCTTTACGCGCTTGTTCTAATGCCTGTGCCAAAACTTCGTATGATAGTCCGTCGATCTTAATATCCATCTGGCAAGCGGTGATACCGTCCTTAGTACCGGTAACTTTAAAGTCCATGTCGCCAAGGTGATCTTCGTCGCCTAAAATATCAGATAATACTGCATATCTCTTACCGTCTTTTTTATCGGTAATCAATCCCATTGCAATACCTGCAACCGGTTTGCTGATCTGAATACCAGCATCCATCAGTGCAAGGCAGCCTGCGCAAACAGTAGCCATTGATGATGAACCGTTAGATTCTAAAATATCAGATACGATACGTACTGTATATGGGTTCTCTTTAGGAAGAACAGGTTTCAATGCTCTTAATGCAAGGTTACCGTGACCAATTTCACGACGGCCTGTGCTGCGCATCATCTTCGCCTCGCCTGTTGAGAAAGGAGGGAAGTTATAGTGTAACATAAAGTTGTTCTTACCTTCTATAACAGCGCCATCAATTAACTGTGCATCAAGCTTGCTGCCTAATGTAACACTGGTAAGTGATTGGGTTTCGCCACGTGTAAATACTGCTGAACCGTGTGCCATAGGTAAATAATCAACCTCTGACCAGATAGGACGGATTTCTTCCATCTTACGGCCATCCAAACGGATCTTCTTATCGAGCATGCAATTGCAAACCGCTTCTTTCTCCAGTTCGAAGAAATAACGTTTCATCATGCCTGCCTTTTCTGTCTTTTCTTCGTCGGTAAGGGTAGCAATAAACTCTTCACGTACTGCTTCAAATTTCTCTCCGCGTAAGTGTTTGTTTGGTGTACCTTCTCCTGCAATAGCATAGAACTTATCGTAACAAGCCTTACGCATATTTGCTTTTAAGGTCTCGTCATTAGTTTCGTGGCTGTATTCGCGTTTTTTAGCAGCGCCAACTTTTTCAGCCAGTTCTAACTGCGCCTTACATTGGGCTTTAATTGCATCGTGAGCCAGTTTCAATGCCTCGATCATTTCGGCTTCGCTGCATTCCTGCAACTCGCCTTCCACCATGTTAATATCGTGCATGGTACCTGCAACAATAATATCAAGTGTCGATCTTTCATTTTCCTGGAATGTAGGGTTGATAACAAACTTGCCATCGATCTTTGCTACACGTACTTCAGAAATTGGCCCGTTGAAAGGGATATCTGACACGGCAATAGCAGCCGAAGCAGCTAAACCTACTAATGAATCAGGCATTACCTTTAAGTCTGATGAAATAAGGTAAACCAATACCTGTACTTCAGCATGGTAATCGTCCGGGAACAGCGGCCTTAAAGCCCTGTCAATTAAACGCGAAATAAGAATTTCATATTCCGATGGCCTTGCTTCCCTTTTAAAGAAACCGCCCGGTATACGGCCTGCTGATGCATATTTTTCCTGGTAATCTACCGAAAGTGGCAGATAGTCCATTCCTTCTTTTGCTGTTTTGCTTGAAACTACAGTAGCTAAAAGCATGGTGTCACCCATTCTTAGTACTACTGCTCCGTCGGCTTGTTTAGCCAGTTTACCCGTTTCAATGGTAATAGATCTGTCGCCTTCACCCGGAAGTGCGATCTTAATGTTTTGTATGTTCATGTTAATATGTAATGTGACTTCTTAAAATGATAGGAATATCAAAAAAGGCATCCTTTCGGATGCCTTTTTATAAGAAGACTTGTAATTATCTGCGGATCTCTAATTTCTTGATAAGTGACCTGTACTTAGCAATATCCTTTCTTTTAAGGTATTCTAACAGGCTCTTTCTTTTACCTACCAGGTTTACCAATGACCTCTTTGTGCTAAGATCCTTAGGGTTTTCCTGTAAGTGCTTGGTGAGGAAGTTGATGCGATGAGTAAAGATCGCGATCTGACCTTCTGATGAACCGGTGTTTTTTTCTGATCCACCGTGTTCTACGAACATTTTTTTCTTGATTTCCGATGTAAGATACATGATTGCTTTTTTATTTTTTTCGTTTATTAAGGGTGCAAATATAGAAATTATTCCGAAACCGGATTAAGGTTGAGGTTAAGTTTAAGATTTAGGTTAAGATTAAGGCTGAGGTTGAGATACTTTCATTGTCTATTGTTTCAATATTCATTCAACATTAAGCGTTTAAAATTCAACATTCCCCGCAGGGGCCAGGGGGTTTCAGGGGGTTTCTGTTTTCAGCCCTATATTATTTTGCAATATATTGATTATCAATACATTAAGTGTTTCAGTATCTCAAAAAACAGAAACCCCATATTTACTCTGGTTATCAGCATATTAGATAGATTGTTACGAATTACAAAATCTATTTCAATTACGAAATAATAGGATATTTGTTCAATGATATTTATACTGCTGTGCATATTGCCTTATTCCATACTATTTTATCGTGGAGCACGAATTGAAACCCGATTATTATTTGTAATCGCAGTTGAAGTGATTATCATGTTTGTATTAAACTATATAAGTGAATCATCTTTTAAAATAATTGGTTGGCTCCCATTTTTTTATGAAATGTTCTTTTTCCTAAGTGTTCTTTTGAACATCATTATTATCGCAGCAATAATGATATTCAAAAGAAAATAAAAAGCCAAAGAAATAATTTGTCCCAACAGGTATATAGTTACCTATTAAATAAGGAATGCTAATTATTTGTTATTTCTACAAATAGAAAGTTTTTAAACTCCTTCAAGCTGATCTCATACTGGTTTAGTATGGTAGAAATCACCTCAGCGAACTTTTCCACATCGGGGTTATGCCGGTACTTTTTCTCCTTCTCCATTTCAATACTCACATCTCTTACCAAAATCTGTCTTAGTATTTCATTCCTATCCATTTTACCTTCCTGAGCCATTAAATTTATCTGTGTATCATCCAATACTCTTAATTCTTCAAAAACATTAACATTTTCCTTCCTTAGTTTATATGCCAATATCGCCCTGTACTCATCTAACAAATAAATATCATCCACCGTTATCTGCTCAATAGGCTTCGAGATAAAAACCTCTTTTACCCACATATCCCCTATTATTTCTTTAAAGTTCTCATCAAACCACTTTGTAAATTTTTCTGGGTCTTTTTCCGTGAACAAATTCCTTATATGTAAATACACGGAAGACAGTTTACAGTTCTGGCATAACATCATAAAAGCATTGGGCACTAGCTTATCATCTGCACCTTTAGTATACCCAATAGTAACCTGCTTCAGATCGGTTTTCTTTTTGCAGAAATAGCACTCATCTTTTTCACCTACAAAACCATCAACAACCGAAATGCTGTCCTTATCACTCATACATTATATATTGAATTCAAATATATTCATTCCGTAATTCCTGCTTATAATATATGTAATGAATATTGATTTTTACTCGTACCTTTGCACTACACAAAGCACATATGTTCGAGGTCTTTAAAAAGTATAAATACAATTCAGCCTGGTTAGGTTTAGCACTGGGTTTGTTAATGCCTTCTTTGTCCTTCTACATTTATTACCTTATCCATTTTAACGGAATGCATTTCCATAAACTTTTGTGGGTGTTGCAGCGTGGCCAAATGGAATTCCCTTTATTTACATTATGTTTATTACCTGATCTTGCAGGGTTCTTCATTTTTATATGGATAGATAAGGATAAAACCTCAAGAGGGTTTTTATATGTCATTTTGCCTTATGTAATATATATGGTCTGGTTATTTTCACGATAAATGAAGTATTACATTATTGCAGGTGAAGCTTCGGGCGACCTACATGCATCAAATCTTATAAAGCACTTAAAGCAGGAAGACGGCAATGCCATTATCCGTGCATGGGGTGGCGACCTGATGCAAAAACAGGGAGCAGAACTGGTAAAACATTATCGCGACCTTGCTTTTATGGGTTTTGCTGAGGTAATAAAGCACCTGCCTACCATACTCCGCAATATTGATTTTTGTAAAAAAGATATTCTCGAATTCAAACCCGATGTAATTGTTTTAGTTGATTACCCCGGTTTTAATTTGCGCATTGCCAAGTTTGCAAAAGCAGCGGGTTTTAAAATAGCATATTATATATCGCCACAGGTTTGGGCATGGAAAGCATCGCGTGTACATCTTATTAAAAAGGTAGTTGACAGAATGATGGTGATACTGCCATTCGAAAAAGCTTTTTATGCCAGGTACGATTATAATGTAGACTTTGTTGGGCATCCTTTACTTGATGTAATTGGTGATGCAAAACCCGATATTGATTCTTTCCGAAGCCTGCATAATATACCCAGCAAGCCACTGATCGCACTATTACCCGGTAGCCGTAAACAGGAGATACAAAGTATTTTACCCGTAATGGTAGAAACGGCAAAGAGATATTCAAACTATCAGTTTGTTATAGCAGCAGCGCCTTCAGCACATGGTGAATGGTATATCGATTACCTGGCACAGCACAACATTAGTATAGTGTACGATAAAACATATAAGTTATTACAGCATTCAAAAGCGGCTCTGGTAGCATCAGGCACCGCAACACTTGAAACTGCTCTCTGGGGAATACCAGAGGTGCTGTGTTATCGTTCCAAGGGTTTTACAGGAACAATATCCTACCATATTGCAAGGCAGTTGGTGGGGAAACGGTTAAAATTCATTGGCCTTGTAAATCTTATTATGGAGAATGAAGTGATAAAGGAATACATTCAAAATGAACTTACGGTTGAAAACCTGACCAATGAACTAAAGCGCTTATTAGAAGACAGCGCCTACATAGCCCGCATGAAAGACGAATATACTCATGTACGCGAAAAACTGGGAGGGCCAGGTGCATCGGCAAGGGCGGCCCATATAGTTGCGCAATTAGCCATGCCTTTACAAAAAACAGCATAATGAAAAGGATTGTAGTTCTTGCAATTTCTTTTCTCTACTCTACCCTGGCCTATTCTATTAGTGTAAGCATTCATATTTATGCCGACAAAACATTTTCTTCTGTTATTGTAGCTCCCTTAACCGCCACTTACATTATAGAAGGCGACGGCAAACGAATTGATTCATGCACCTCATCAAGTGTATACTCAGTAAGTATTGTAAATGATACATTGGTTCAGGTAAAAAACCTTGACAGAGTTATTGGCACTTTCTCACGTATTCGCCTGCGTGGGTATGGACCCAGGAACCAGTTCTTTTTAAAACTTTCCTCAGAAAAGAACAACAGGTTATATGATGATGACATTTCAATTGCTGCGGACAAGCCCAATCTTAAACTACTAAGCATTATCGACCTGGAGCATTATGTAAGTGGTGTGGTGCAAAGCGAAGCCGGCTTGCGAAAGCCACCGGAATACTATAAAGTTCAAGCTATTATTTGCCGAACATACGCACTTAATAACCTGGCACGTCATATTAATGATGGATTTGAACTATGCGACCTTGTACATTGCCAGGTTTACAATGGCGTATCTAAAAACCCCGATATATTAAATGCAGTGGAAGCCACTAAAGGAATTGTAATTGTAGATGGCAATAATCAACTTATAAATGCAGCATTCTTTTCTAACTGCGGTGGACAAACCTTAAACTCAGAAGATGTTTGGAACAGCCCTTTACCCTATTTAAAAAGCAGGCCTGATACTTTCTGTCTACATCAGCCGGCGGCAGTATGGCAAAAAATGATGTTGGTAAGTGAATGGAACAATTACCTGACTAAAAAAGAAAAAGGATTAAAGTATGATACCACTAAGTCCTATTACGATACCATTCCGGTAAGCAAACGTGTGTACTTATATGATAAAGGATACTTAATTCCATTGAAAGAAATACGCGGAGATTTAAATTTGCATTCTACCTATTTCAGCATTACAAAAACAGATAATACCGTTACGCTTGATGGCCGTGGTTACGGGCACCGGGTTGGCCTGTGCCAGGAAGGAGCTATTCACATGACCCAAACCGGGTATAATTACCAGCAGGTACTGCACTTTTATTATACAGGTGTACAGTTGATAGATTATACACTTTTACCTTCATCAGGCTTTAATTGAAATGGATATTAAACGCGGACAGATACCACTTGCTCGCCTTTTTCTACCCTTTGCTTCCGGCATTGCGTTAGAGCTTTATTTTCCGCAGCATTTTGTATTTATATATTGCAGCATTGCCTTACTCATTGCCCTTATTTTATATAATTGGTATAGTAACAAAAAAGGCTCTGCTTATAGTTACCGTTGGATATTTGGTTCACTGGTTGCAGCATTTTTATTTTGTGCCGGGTATTCTTTTACTTTACTGAATACTCCTTCTGAAAAAGTATCAGATATAAGTAATCATTTGCAAAATGATCCTCATAGTTTTCTTATCTCTATCATCTCATCACCTAAAGAAAAAGACAGATCAATTAAAGCG
>DATHNG010000028.1:0-11428 GCA_035486275.1 Bacteroidia bacterium | reverse complement strand
TTTACCAGGCTCCAACGCTGGCGCATCGTATGGATATTGTACCTGATTTTCTTCCAGATTATTCTTCAGGAATATCGGCGTGTTAACAGCAATAGCTTCATCTGCAGATTGTCCGTCACTTATGGGCACAAGCAACATACGATAAAACTCTCCGGGGCTAAGCGCATTAAAAGGATCACTGTGGTTCCATATCAAAACGGGATAAAGAGTATTGATAGTGTCTTTATCCCCAGGACTCACCAAATATAAAAATGAATTAATATCTGACTCTATATTGTCACAATACTGGTCACCTTCTTCTACTCCAGTAACAACAATAACCTTCACACAATAGTTATACTTTCCCGTTGGCAAAATGTTTGACGTGCGCATATAGGAAGCAATGCTTGAACCACTATATTCAACAGAAGAAATAGTGAAACTGGTTCCTGCCGCCATATTCATACCAGTATGTAACATGAATGGGTTTGTCCGAACAGTTAGCAAAGGCTCATTGGCCGCATCCATTAATTCTGCCTGAAGTATTACCTGTACGTTTGCAGCCGGGCTCATCAATACAACCTGACACAATCCACGTGGTGTAACATTATATGAATTCACATCAGCACTAACAATAGTCACTTGTTGCCCTTTAACTACTAATACAAATAAAAGCAACAACGCCGAAAGGGTATACCTTGAATGTGAGTGGTGTTTATTCATTTAGTAAAGTGGCTTATCAAATGGATTTGATTTTACAATTATAGAAAAGAAAAATTATTTCACAAACAAATTATTGTTAATTTTTTTAAGAAGTATTGTAAATACGTATTTATACTTACGTATAAATACGTAGATAAATTTATAAAACGTTTGTTCAAATTATCCTCCATTCAACTTTCTCTACATATTATTAGATTGAATATTATTTATCACCAGGTCATAATAACCTTAGCCTGCCCGAAATAAGGGAACCTCTCGATCTCTGCAATATCAAAGCTATCATAGAAACTTCCTAACACAAGCTTTTCCGCCATAAACTCGCAGCTGAAATGTTTTATCAATGGTATGTTCAACTTGACAAGGTATCCATATTGCCATGTATCACTCATCGGGCTGTATGCTCCTGTTCCACCAATTCCAATTTTCAGTCCGTGTTTGAACATGTAATCTATTTCATCGGTTAGCATCCAAACATCATTATTAAGACTATCTGCCGGGCTTGTTTTAAACCATGCAAGTGTTACAGTATTTGTTAACGAGTTTTTAAAACGGGTCATGTTACTAAAGCTGAAATTCTGGAACACTATTGTCTGTGTATCTGAGGTCAGCTTATAGTAATTATACGATACTGTAAAATTTGTCGTCAGGCCATGAATAATCGGAGTATATGTAAGTACAGCATTACATATACTATTATGTGTTACAATATTTTCGGAAGGATTCGGAATATCATACATCTCATCCACTACAGGTGTATAACTTAATCGTAAATTAAGGCTTCGCATTAGTTTAAGAGTAGTATTCGCTCCTATAGTCTTGAGTATAGTATGATATTGGTACAACTGCAATACATCATCTTCGTCTTTACGATAAAAAACACTGACCTTTATTTTTTTTGTAAGTGTTTGCTCAACCTTGGCTTCATATCTTAGATTATCTGCACGCAAATACCCGAGCCCAAAACTGTTAAAGTATGGATCAACATACCTGCCGGTAAATGTCAGTGCAGTATTAGTTATAGGTATTTTAAATTGATATTTACCCAGCAGGGCTTTGCTTTGAAGTGAATTAAAAAGCCCTCCATCTGTTGTATAATATCCGTTCGCGGATGTTGTTGTTGATGATTTTCCATATACTAATGATAATGTACTATTCTTGGAAATCTTCCACATCCCGTTAATTTCCAAAACAACATTCTTACTTAATCCGTCTGGAAGTGATGTATTGATAATTGTAGTATTGGTTGAAGTAATATAGGATGGCAATCCACTTCCAAAAAGTAGACCCGCATATAGATGGGTTCCGTCTGGTGCCCCGAAACCAACCATTCCGGTTACTATCTTACGCCCATTCTGCACATTATTAAAATCGAACATATTAAACGGATTGGGCGTGTTCACCAGTTTATTCTGCAATGTATTATTGGTAAATAATAATGTATTTACGGTAGTGCCCTCTGTAACTGCCCAGAAGATCTCATCACGGTAATATTCTATATTAATTCCTTTAACTGCCATCCCACTTGCCAAAAAGGTGCTATAGTCAGGGTAGCATAAACCGATCTCGAACTTTTTCACCCCTCCCATTACATTGTACAACTTACTCAGGTAAGGATTTGTCCTTTCCCATGCCTTAGCTGTATTTTTTAGCGTATTTAATTCTTTGTTAAACTTATCAATATCCTTATCATATTGTTCGATCAATTTTGTGTATCGCGCTACTGCTGCTTTAGTAGTATCATTTTTCATCAGGCCTGCTGTATCTTTTGCTAATCCGGTCTTTACAGACTTAGCAAGCGCAGCTGAATCTGACTTTACCCCATTACCGTTTAATTTCGGCCCATTTATAGTATCCGATCTTAAGCCCTTTTCATCTTTGACCAATGAATCAGCCCCAGCTTTCTTAACAGCTGATTCCCCATTCTGTAATACGCTATTACCGGGCAAAGCAGGGTTTGATAATGGGTCCTGTACTCCCGATGGCTTAACTTGTCCTATACTTGGCATGGAGGTCAGATATAGTAATTTCTGCTGCGCTAATTGCCTTCCTTTATAAGCTTGCATTAGTTTATTCCGCACTACTTCTTCTTCCTGTGCAATCTTTCCCAAATATTGCTCCTTGAACTTCTGCGCGTCAAAAGCAACCCTGAAATAATTATTCAAGCCTGATATAGTTGGCAGGTCAGAATAGTAATAACTTCCCAGGAATGGTAATGCACCTAAACTGAACTGGCCCTGGCCTTCACTATGAAAGTATCCCATTGGAACTTGCATTTCACTTGCAAAAGGAAGCACGCCATAGTCATACCCAGCACTTATGCTTCCGTGCGCTGCCATCTTATCAAGTTTTGATATAAATGATTTTGATTTGTTTTCAGTAGCAGCTTTAGTTGCGCTGTCATTCTTCACTTTTGCTATACTATCGCTTTTAGCCCGACCTGATTTACTTGTATCGGCTTTGGGAATATTTTTTTCCTGTGACTTGACAGCAGCACTTGTTTTATCAAAGCCAATAGCCTTCATCAATGAGCTAATAAAACTTTGCTTTGCTTTATGAGCATAATTCGCAGCCTTTGCACTATCTGCTGCATGTGCTTGTTTTTTTGCTGAAGCAGAAGTGTCTGAAGGTTTCTTCTTAAAAGGATTGTGAAATATTTTCTTTATCGATTGTGTGAAGCCGCTTTCTTTTTTTGCCAAACGAACGCTGTCTGATTTCACTGGAGAAGGTGATGTAGACGCAGACGGTGGCTGAGTTGGAGCTGGTATAGTATAGGATGACGGTGGCAGATTATTGGATTGCGCAAAAGAATAATTGGAGTTTATAATCATCAAAAATACACACACACAAATAGCAAATAGCCATTTACTGATTTGTTTTTCTTTAGTGAGTAGGAGCATGCTAATCAAGCTTTAAAAAGCAAGTGGTTGATTGATTATCTTTTTCAAAGCTAAAAAAGAAAAGTTAATTCCCAAACATGTTCGTGTTATTTTTTACTTCCAAGCCAATTGAGTTTGAAGATTTATGAAAGTGGGTGAAACCGGGAAAGTGGCTCTGGCAGGAATCGAACCTGCATCAAAAGTTTAGGAAACTTCTATTCTATCCATTGAACTACAGCGCCAATCACTTTACAATTGCCCCATTGTCGGTATCAGTTTTAACTGGAGATACAAAAACCAGTTCGCCATTTGCGTTCTCTGCCATTAATATCATGCCCTGAGACTCTATACCTTTTAGTTTGCGGGGCGCCAAATTTACTAATAAACATACTTGTTTGCCGACAATTTGTTCCGGGGCATAAAATTTTGCTATACCTGATACAACCGTTCTGGTATCAATACCCGTATTTACTGTTAGTTTCAAAAGTTTATCGGCTCCGGAAACTTTCTCAGCAGCAACAATAGTACCAACGCGCATATCCATCTTTTCAAAATCTTCAAAGCCAACAGTAGCTTTTTGCGGTGCAATGCTTGGTGCTGTCACAGGTAATATGGTTTTACTTTGGTGTAGTTTTTCAACTTGTTTTTGAATTGTCTCATCCTCCACTCTATCAAAAAGCATAACTGCTTCAGTTAACTGATGCCCTTCGGCAAGCATGTTAGCCTTGCCGGCAGAATCCCAATTCAGTTGAGACATACCTAACAGTTTATTTAACTTATCTGCAGTATGTGGCAAAAAAGGCCTCATTAACACCGACAGATTAGCACATATCTGCAAGGAAATATTTAATACGGCTTGCACTCTCTTCGGGTTATGAGTAATAACCTTCCAGGGCTCATTATCGGCCAGGTACTTATTTCCCATCCGTGCAAGATTCATCAATTCACTCAAAGCCTCACGAAACCGGAAGGCTTCTATTGCATCAGCAATTTTTTGCGGAAAACGGGCCAGTTCCTCCATTATTATCAGGTCACTCTTCTCATACGTTTCAGCATGGGGTACTTTTCCTTCAAAATATTTCCATGTAAGCACATTTGTTCTGTGAACAAAATTGCCAAGTATGGCAACTAACTCATTATTGTTCCGCGCCTGAAAATCCTTCCAGGTAAAGTCATTGTCTTTCGATTCAGGAGCATTGGCACACAAGGTATACCGCAACACATCCTGCTTACCGGGAAAGTCTTCCAGGTATTCATGCAACCATACCGCCCAATTACGCGAGGTTGAAATTTTTTCTCCTTCCAGATTCAGGAATTCATTGGCAGGAACATTATCAGGTAAAATAAATTCTCCATCGCACATTAATACAGAAGGAAATATAATGCAATGAAATACTATATTGTCCTTTCCAATAAAATGAATTAAGCGGGTATCTTTATCTTTCCAGTATTTCTCCCAGTCTTTTGTTAATTCTTTAGTAGCGGATATATAACCTATAGGCGCATCAAACCATACATACAGAACTTTATTTTCAGCGCCCTTGATCGGAACTTTTACTCCCCAATCTAAATCACGGGTCATTGCCCTTGGGTGCAACCCCTGGCTTAGCCATGACTTGCATTGTCCAAAAACATTAGGTTTCCAATCGCTATGTGAATTTATATATTCTTCAATTTTAGGTTGCAGCTCATCAAGCGGCAGGAACCAGTTTTTTGTTTCCTTTAATACAGGTTTTTCACCCGATAGGGCAGAAACCGGATTTTTCAGATCCATAGGGCTTAAAGAAGTACCGCACTTTTCGCACTGGTCTCCATATGCATTAGGGTTACCACAATTCGGGCAGGTGCCTGTTATATATCTGTCAGCTAAAAACTGGCCGGCTTTTTCATCGTAATATTGTTCGGTAACCGATTCTTTAAAAATACCTTTATCGTAAAGGTTCTTAAAAATATCAGATGCTGTTTTATGGTGCACCTCGGATGAAGTACGTGAATAAATACTAAAAGCTATACCAAATTCCTCAAAGGTCTTTTTCATCAGGTTATGATACTTATCTACCACCTGCTGAGGCGTTATGTTCTCTTTCCTGGCTCGTATGGTAATAGGTACGCCATGTTCATCAGAACCACATATAAAAACCACATCTCTGCCCCTGGAGCGTAAATAACGCACATAAATATCGGCAGGCAAATAGCATCCTGCAATGTGCCCGATGTGCAAAGGCCCGTTAGCATAAGGCAATGCAGCAGTAATTGTATATCGCTTAAACGATTTCATAAGTCTGCGAAGATAAAACGAAAAAACACAGAAAGACCAAATGACCTTTATTTAAGAAGAATTTTTACATTTGTATTGATAATGAAATATTTTTGTTGTTGAACTAGTCTAGTTAGTGTAAATTTATCCCCTGTAATGCAATTCACCTTACTTCAAGACCGATATTCTGACCTGCTGAACCGTTATACCGGCCCGGCTAAAAAGATCATTGTGTCTTACCATGGTGAAATGGATCAGGACCGGGTCAGCATGCTGTCATATACTGCTGAACATCAACTTGATACAGAAGGTGCAAGACGTGGCAGTATCAAAAAAATATTTAATATTCTAATAGAGTTATTGCAAAATGTTTTGTTGCATAGCGCCTCTCCTGAGTATGGTAAACCTTTCTATTTTGTGCTGGCTAAGAATATGGAAGACTACGTAGCAATTTGTGCTAACATAGTAAGCAATGAATCGGCAAAAAAAATAAAGACCACGCTTGAGCAAATAAAGAAAATGAATGAGAAACAATTGAAGTCTCATTATATGGAAGTGTTAAGCAATGACCAATATTCAAGCAAGGGTGGTGCAGGGTTGGGACTTATTACTGTAGCATTAAAATGCGATAATAATTTTACGTTTAATTGCATTACCCTTGATGATAATGTTTCCCTTTTTGAGCTAACAGCAATAATTCCTGATAAATAGGCCCTTATGGAAAAACTAATTATAAAGGAAACGCTAAATAATCCAAGGGTCATTCTCGATCCCTTTAAAAAGAGATATGAAATATCCGGAAAGTCATTTCCTGAAAACACTAAAGCCTTTTACCAACCCGTAATGGATTGGTTAAAAGACCTGCCAACTCCTTCACAGGAAAAAATAAGACTTTCTATAATACTTGACTATATTAGCTCTTCATCGGTTATAAGTATAAAACAATTGCTGACTAAAATAAAAGAGCAGAACGAACATGGCGCTGATATTGAAGTACTATGGCACTATGACCCTACCGATGCTGATATAAAAGAAATTGGCGAGGCTTTTGAAAAAGTAATTGGTATTAAACTGCAGTTTGTCTCAAAACTGGTTTAAGCATTTTCAAATAACAAGGTAAGTTTAACAAAGTCTTTCCACGATAATTGTTCGGCACGCTTATCAAGCAAGTCACTTTTTATTGGTTTATCCGTCAGCATAGCCGAAAGTGCATTCGATAACTTCTTTCTGCGTTGGTTGAAGGCCATTTTAATTACTTTCTTAAACAATTCATCGTTGCAGCCAAGTGAGAAGTTTTGTTTTTTTACGAGCTTTATCACACCTGAATTAACTGCAGGAGGCGGAATAAAAACTGTCGGTGGTACATCAAATAAATAAATTGCATTAAAGTACGCCTGCACCAATACACTCAAAATTCCATAATCTCTGTTGCCTTCCGGTGAACAAATTCTTTTCGCTACCTCCTTTTGAAACATACCAACTACTTCAACTACGTGGCTGCGATAGTCGATAGCTTTAAATAATATTTGGGTAGAAATATTATATGGGAAATTCCCAATAATTGAAAACTTTTCATCTTTAAACACTGAGCCAATATCAAGCGTAAGGAAATCGGCATGAATTATACGCTCCTTTAATTCAGGGAAATGAGAAGTAATATAGGGAATAGACTCATCATCAATTTCAACCACCCAAAGTTTCTCGCCCCATTTATGGGTCAAATGTTTTGTTAGCGCGCCCATACCCGGGCCAATTTCCAATAAATTACCCTCCTTAGCCGTAATTGAATCGGCAATCTTTTCTGCAATAACTTCATCCTTAAGGAAATGCTGCCCAAGTCTTTTTTTGGCGTGTACCCTTTCTGTCATGCTACAAAAGTAGGCAAAACTTCAGCAAACAGCTTAATTGGAATGCCTTTCCTATATTTGCAAAATAATAACCAAAACAAAACTCTTTCATGAAAAAAATTTACACATTAATTGGCCTTTCAATTATAGGCTCTCTGGCATTCAGCAGTAAGGCTGATGCTCAGATAACAATAACCACTGCAGACATGCCTTCAATTGGCACAACTTTTGTAACAGGTTACGATACAATCCAAAGTTCTATCTCTAAACTAGCTCCTGGCCCAAAGGGTGCAAGTGTTACCTGGAACTTCGGCTCTTTACCAGTAAGTTACAGGGATACTACTTTGTTTGTTAGTCCTAGCACAACAAGTTATGCAGCAGCATTTTCAGGCTCAAATTTAGCTGATACCGTTTTTGGAACAGCAGGATATAACTATGTTAACAGTTCGAGTACAGCTTTTAATGTTGTAGGTAGCGAACAAAGTATTCAGGGTGTAATGGTAGCAGTAGCATTTAATCCAAATGTCACTGAACTTAATCTTCCTGCAACGTATGGAAATGTAGATGGTGGAGTAACAGTTGCTAATGTTCCTGCATTTGCCTACAGCTATCTTATTTTTGACTCAGTAAAAGGTGTTATTCATACTACCTATGCTGATACTATTGATGCATGGGGTTCAATAACAACATCTGCATGGAATAATACCTTCAAGGCATTACGCCAAAAACATTATGAAGTTGATCATGATAGTTTATTTGTACATAACTCTACCAGTAAATCATGGCAATTGTTCCAGGCTCAAATGAGTAAGACATATCAATACAGATGGTATGCAAATGGCATTGGCGATATGGTTGCTACTATGACTATGGACTCATCTGACGCTAAGGTGACAGCAATGCAATGGTATTATGGCCTCCCTGATGGTGTTAATGAAATAAGCCAGGCGCACAATACAATAGCGTATCCTAACCCTGCAACCAGCCAGATCAATTTCCGTTATTCAGCACAAAATGCACAAAACATTTTTGTGTATGATATTACAGGAAGACAAATTGGTCAAACTGAAATTATGAATGGAATGGCAAACTTAAATACTACCTCTCTTTCAAGCGGTATGTACTTTTACCATGTAACAGATAAGTCAGGCAACGTACTTGACAATGGTAAGTTCTCAGTTCTTTAGTAAAAAACTCAATGATTAAAAAGGCGGCCTGCATTAATGCAAGCCGCCTTTTTAGTTCCTCGCCATTGCATGGGAGATTCCTCATTTCGCTTCACTCCATTCGGAATGACAGTATTGTTGGTTTTGGAGAGGTTGAAGGCGCGGGCTTTGCCAGCGCCTTCAACCTCTATTACTTTTTAAAGAACCCATTGTCATTCCGAACGCAGTGAGGAATCTGTATAAGTAGTAAAGCCTAAACAGAAAAGCCCTGAAGCAAATGCTTTAGGGCTTTTTTTATTACCAATATTGAAGCATTAATTACTTCCCGTCTTTTCTTTTACAACTGCGCTTAACCATTTCACCATAAAGAATATGATGGCCGCAGAAAAGAGCGCTAAGACAAATAGTAACATAAAGTAATTACTCTTATCATCAAACTTGTCCCAGTAACTAGCCATCATACCTGATATTTTTCCGGCAATAGCATTTACAAGGAACCAGGCCCCCATCATAAGTGCAGTTAAACGAGGAGGTGATAATTTAGACACCATAGATAAACCTATAGGGCTTATGAGTAATTCACCAACAGAGAAAATTCCATAGGTGCTCATTATCCATATCATGCTTGTCTTATCAAGGTAAATATTACAGCTCTTCACTGCAAAAACCATGGCAAGTGAAGAAAGGCCTGCAATTACCATTCCAATTCCTACTTTCAAAGGTGTACTTAATGGCATATTCTTTCTCTTCATAAATCCAAATAAGCCCAGAATAAGTGGGGTAAGTATTACTATATAAAAAGGATTCGCCGATTGAAATAATTCAGTGGAGCCTGCTCCAAGTGTTTCCCCTTGCTTTGGCCATTGGTCTTTAGGAAGGTTTTGCAAATAAGGATCCTGGCACAAAACCGTTAGCGCTTCGCCTGTTGTTGTATCAGAAATAGCATTACGTCTTTCTTCCTTTACCCCTTTTTCATCAGCTACCGCATCAAAAATTCCTCGTCCTATATACGAACCATCTTTTTTGGAATGAAATGTAACTGTATACACAGGATAGAGAGCCTTTGTTGAAGGATCAGTTTTCATGGTCGAATCGAGCTTTCGTTGCATATCGGCTGTAATACTTTCCTGTACAAAACGGCTGTCAACCCTTGCCTGGGTAGATGAATCAAGTGTAACCTCCTGTAACAGATACAAGGGTTTCGCAATCTTTTCAACCGGTTTAGATACCGACCTGTTGGTATACTGATCGGCCCAAATGGTTAAAGCAGTACTGTTTTGATTATAAATAACCCAAAATACGGTTGATGCAGCAAAGAATGCAAGCAATGCACCCAACCCTCTTTTATCTTCATGCGAAGCACGCAACAAAATACCTATATAAAATATAATGATTGGCACGCAAGCAAAGAAGAAGGCATCGTTAGACACCGTTGCAAAAAGCGGATGTCCGATAATTTTATGGAAATTCCATCCTAATGTTCCAACCAAAATAGCAGGGCCGAATACATACAGGAATATTTTGCTAAGTGGCATATCTTCTTTTGTGGCAGGCTTAATAACATCGCCTACTTTCACATGTTTTGAACCGGAAATAAATATAATCAGCCCAAGTATCATACCAAAGCCCGCAGCAGAGAAGGCTGCACCCCAACCTATTTTATGGCGTAATATATCAGCCACAAAATTGCAGACAAATGCCCCGATATTAATACCCATGTAAAAGATATTATATGCCACATCTTTCTTAGCCTTCAGATCATCGGCATTATATATGTTACCCAGTAAGGTACTAATGTTTGGTTTAAAGAAACCATTACCCACTATTATACAAAGCAGTGAAATAAACATTGCAGGGAGTCCTGGCAATGCAAGCCCGAAATAACCACAAGCCATTAAAACGCCACCGAAAATGATAGCACGCCTGTAGCCCATAAAACGATCGGCAATCAATCCACCAATAAAAGGTGTCAGGTAAACCAACGCAATATATGAGCCAACAATATCGGCTGCTATTAACGTGTCAAACCCTTTTCCTCCATGTGCCTTAGAACCAACAAGGTAAAGGAAGAAAATACCCACCATGAGGTAATAACCAAACCGTTCGAACATTTCTGTAAGAAACAGAATATATAAAGACCTCGGGTGGCCCTTCCTGACAGCAGCAGTATTTGACATAAATTGTGTTTTAGTTGCTGTCAAATATAAAGTTTTCTAACTAATTGTATATTTACCGCGTTCAGATACTTTTTTAATACCATGGCCGACGATAAAAAATTCAAACCTTTTGTAGCAGCTAAGGATTTTATTCCTGAGTTTTCTCTGCGTGCTATAATTATGGGGGCTATCTTCGGAGTCATATTCGGCGCAGCTTCTGTATACCTTGGCCTTAAAGTTGGGCTTACCGTTAGCGCTTCTATTCCTATAGCCGTTTTCGCTATTTCTGTATTTAAAAAGCTGGGCAATGCCAGTATTCTTGAAAGTAATATGGTACAAACCATTGGCTCGGCTGGGGAATCAGTTGCAGCAGGCGTGGTTTTTACTGTTCCTGCCCTGCTCTTTCTCACAGGTGGCAGTGATT
>DATHNG010000027.1:0-40703 GCA_035486275.1 Bacteroidia bacterium | reverse complement strand
GTATATTTCGTCTGGGGTTTTGTATATCGGCACCAAGGTTAACAGTGTTCCAGTAACCACCAAATGTAAAAAATATAGATATCAGGGACATACCAAGCGCTTCTAAAGGGCTAATTCCGGCTGGCATTACATTAGTATCGGGGATGGGGTTTTTGCTTCCGAAAACTGCAAAACAGAGGGAAAGGATCATTACTATTTTTAATATACTTAGCACATTCTGAACTCTTGATCCCATTTTTATACCTAAGTAGTTGAATCCGAATATGATAGCCAGAACCGTGGCCGCTATAAGTTTGGCTGATATAATATGCTGCCAGTTAAGCGGAACTATTACAGGCGCAATGTAATTAGAGCCGACAAGAGCGACTCCTACTGCACTACCTGCATTGGTAATTACAACAGCCCAGTTCAACATAAAAGCAAAAGCAGGGTGGTAACATTGAGAGAATATTTTGTAATACCCTCCGGCAACCGGCAACCTGGCACCAATTTCAGCAAAGGTAAGTGCGCCAAAAAGGCTTATTATGCCACCTAGTACCCAAGCCGTATAAAAAATAAGGGGAGTACCTGCTTTCTCAGCCACCAGTGCAGGTGTTTGAAATATACCAATGCCAATAACAAAACTCACTATGAGCATAGTTAAGTCGAAACGACTGAGTTTTGATCGTATTGCCATGCTTCAAAAATAAGAGAATAAATTACAACCGTTGATTGATATACATGAAAAGGGCTGCTAACTTTCGGTTAGCAGCCCTTTCTAGTTCCCCCTCTTATTCGACTTTATTTAACTATTAGTTTTCCGGTTGAAGTTACATTTCCTTCTACAGAAAGTATGCGGTAGAAATATATTCCAGATGTTTGTGTAAAGTTAACCTGAGTTTTGCCTTCATTTAATTCAGTGTTATAAACATTCTGGCCAAGCATGTTGAATACGGCTAGTTGTTGTTTGTTCTGAACATTGTTCAATTCAAAAGTAAATGAACCATTGCTAGGATTAGGATATACTGAAACATTAGTTTCAGGAGCAATATCTACAACCGATGTGGGGCTTGAAGGTGGTTGAATATATATTAAGGCAGCAAGGTCAGTGTTAAATGCCGGCATTGAATTGTCTGGGTCTAAATTGGTAACTGCAAAGAAACCATCATCATATCCGCTCCAACCCCAATTCATATGCACATTATTGTAAGGTGAGGTTGCGTCATTACCATCGCATACCCATGTGTGTCCACCATCAGAAGCTTGACCTTCATACTGTATGATCCTCTTATTGGTGAATTCTTTTTCAAGGCTATCAATCCATGCAGCTTCTGATTTTGCTGAAGAGTATTGTATTCCATGTAAGTCTTTTTGATAACCAAAGTAAGTAGCATAAGAATACTGTGCACATGCTGCATTTCCACCGCCTGCTTCAGAACTTAATACGAAAGCACCGCTACCGTTTGGATCATAGTCCATTTCAACACTTATACCACAATCACTCATTAAGCGTGCAATATCAGTATCAGCAGTTGTAACTTTACTTGTTGTAGCAGGAGAAAGGGTCATTGCAGACCAGTTATAGGTATGTGCAAAATTAGCTGATAAGGTACCCCAATTATCTGTGTACCCGCTTGAAGAACAATCACAATATGAATGACTGCCTGTTCCTTTTGCAGGGTAACTCCAGTATCTCATAATTTGAGCCATTGCAGTTGCCACACAGCCTGTTACAGATTGGCCACTTGTAGTTACTAAGCCTTTGGTATTAGGTGGGCAAAAGTAATTGTAAGGGTATGGTTGATATTGTTGATCCCATGTTGATTGGCAAAGAGGACCTGTAGCAACCTGTACTTTTTTAGTATTATTGCCAATGGGTCTTGTGTTATTAATGTATGCCATCCATTCATTAGAAACCAATGGAACTATCTGATTACTATATGTTCTAATGTGAATTAATTCATTTTTACGGTAATTCATCCAAAAATCAAAATTTGAATGAGGGGCAGGTTCAACATATTGGCCATGATCTGAGTATCCTATAATGGGGCGGGCAGCATCTTCAGCTGAGATAATTACCCAGCCATCTGCCTGATTTACATTATAAACATAATACAATGCATTACCTGCTGCATCATTTTCCTGATGAACAAGAGTAAGCGTTGTTGCAATTTTGTTAGTGCTCATTCCGTAAAAGTTGGTAGCTACTTTCTGAGCTACGTTTGTCGGAACAACACCTGCATTGAGAGTGCCAATGCCAGCTGTAAGCGCAATAAGGAGATTTGTAAGTTTTTTCATAACAAAGGATTTTAGTTAATACTTGGGCCCTTTCTCTGTATAACCAATCTGGGGGATCAATTATTTCTTTAGCGAATATAGTCTACAAGGTAAAAAAATCCAAATTTTAGGGCAGTTTTTTTATGAGAAACTGACAAAAATCAGTTTAATTCTTTCACGAATGGATGTTGTTGAGTATAAGCACGCTAAATCGTTTCTATAAAAAGAAAAAGGCTGTTATTATAACAGCCTTTCCCTTTTAATATATGTTTTATTGCTTAATAATCAACTTGCCTTGAGAAAGCATTTTGCCGTTTAAAGAGAGTACCTTATATAAGTATACTCCTGAAGGCTGCATTAGGTTTATTTGTGTAGTACCTAAATTCAGCTCGCTATTATATACTTGTTGACCAAGTACATTATATAACATCAGTTCTGCCTTATCAAAAGCATTATGAAGGTCCACTGTAAATTCACCATTAGTAGGGTTAGGGTATATATTAACCTGCTTTTGGTTAGTTATATTCATTACTCCTAAAGGAGATTTAGGAATATTAATATTATCCACAAACAAATTGCTTCCATAACCCGACCTGTTTTCAAATGAGAACATAACACTCGGCATGTTAGCAATTGCAGGTATTGAAATAGTATCTGTACGCCAATGGGCTGCAATCGGCTTCCAGCATCCACCTCCGCCTGCAGTATCAGTACCTGCTCCGGCAGTACCGCCTGTTGTGCACAGTGTCATGCCACCTTTTACATATACGTTGTTCCACGTAGTACCACAGTCGGTCGAATAATAAACTGCAAGGGTATCACTGTAATATGTTCCACTTTGAGTACCATAAGGTTCATAAGCAACATCAAAATAAAGAAATGGGCCCGTGTTGCCAGTGAAATCAATTAACGGAGAATATATTTGGTCTCTTTGATACATAACACCTCCTGTGCAATTGTTGTACTCCATGCAATTGTTACTTTTTCCGAACCCGCCAACGCCACTATATAGGCTCCATGTGGTGGCATGGTTATTAGGGTTGTTTATTTGCCAGTTTGCGGGAGGAAATACACCTGATTCAAAATTCTGTGAAAGCGGTAAAGCAGAAGGGCCTGCAACGCTGACATATGAGTTTTGAGTAAGTGAATCTTTTCCAACTGTTGATGTAACTACTTCTGTAACATTATATGTGCCCGGAGTTGAGTAGGTAACGGTAGGGTTTTGTAAAGTAGAAGAAGAAGGGGTTCCACCAGGGAAACTCCAGTTCCAATTTGAGAGGGTACCGTTAGTTTGGCTTTGGTCGGTAAAAGTTGTGCTTAAGCCTGAACAACCAAATGTTGGGCTACCAGTAAAATCAGCAAGGGTATTACGGGGTTCAATGCCAATTAAAGCCTCATTGGTTTCTGAAAATTTGTATTGTCCGCCTGGATTAAGGTTTGTAAGCGCAAACCAGCCATTGTCCTGGCCACTCCAGCCCCAGTTCATGTGAAAGTTGTTTGATACATCATATCCATCACAAACCCATGTATGTCCACCAGCTGTTGGATCCCATCCTGCATACTCCACAGGCCGCCCATTATTGATCTCATTTTGCAATGTGTCGATTAGTGTTGTAGACGTTAATGTGCTATCATAAAAACCGTAAATCGTGGAAGGATTGTAGCCAAAATATTTAACATAAGAACTTTCTGCACAAACGGGCCCATCGGCAGTTATAACCCATGCACCACTACCGGTTGGTGCATAGTCCATCTGTACACTTACACCTGCATCGTACATTAATGTTGCAACATCATTATTTGCTCCTGTCAGGCTAAGTGGCATATTAGACCAATTATAAACAGTGTTGCTATAATTGGCTGAAAGAGTCCCATAATTCTCAGAATAACCACCGGCAGTACAATCACAATATGAGCTTGAACCAAGTCCCCTGGCAGGGTAGCTCCAGTATCTCATTATCTGAGACATTGCCGTCGCTACACAGCCCGTTACCGATCCACCCGGACACAAGGCATTGTAGTTTGGTGATTGATCCCATGTAGATTGAACAAGATATGCAGTGCTTGATGGATATGCACCTGTAACTTTATGCGGATTGGTGTTCTTTTGGTGAGTATAATTAGTATAAGTATTCCATTCTTGGGTAATATCAATGGTAGGTGCTAAATTGGTTGTGCGCATTGAAACTATCTCTTTTTTACGCTTTTGCATCCAGGTGTCCAAATTACCACCTGCTACGGGTGTAATATAGGAACCCTCATTCGAATATCCTATTATGGGCTTACCGGCATCTTCAGCCGATACAATAACAAAGCCGCCATTATTACTTACATTAAATATATAATATACATCAAGGCCATTAGCATCCTTTTCAGTATATGCTAAACTTAATGCACTTAGCGGTGCGTCATAGGTTTTTGTATAGAAATTCTGTGCTACTGTTTTGGCTACTGTTAAGGTAACGGGTTTAGCCTGGGTTGCAGCAATAAACATAACCGATGCAGCCAGTAAAAGAGTAATTTTTTTCATTTGTTTTTAATAGGTTAATTGTTCAGGGGACAATCAAAAATAGTACCACGATGTATATATCTAATACAAGTATATGAGTTACTGACTAAAAAACCAAATAAACCATGCGTTTTCTATAATAATAGAACTGTATTGCTACTTTACTTAGAAAGTTATCACTTACCTAACATAATCTTCCCATTCGCTATATATACTCCTTTTTCTGTCAGTACTCTGTACATATATAAACCAGCCGGATTATTATTTAGATCAATTGAAAATTGTGAGTTAACCATTGTGAGCTTTTGGGTGAGCACTTTTTCTCCAAGTATATTGTATATCTCAACGTAGTTACCAGCCAACAATTGTTCTCTACTGGTTGATTTGAAATTTATAATTCCTTTAGTGGGATTTGGAAAAACAGTATACTCGCCATTTTGTACTGTCAACTCGTTTATTCCCAGCAGGCCCGAATCACAGCCATATGACTGGCTACTATAAAATGCTTTGACATCGGCAACATAGTTTTTAAGTAATTCAACGCTTTGCAGGTTTCCACCAAGATCGGGCGATTGAGCAAACACAAGTGCTATATCAAACGACTTACTCCCTCCTGGGGTAAAAGTAAAAGGGCCAATACTGCTCACCCCACGCATATCTCCGCTGGGTTGCTTAGCGCTCACTTCCGACCATCCTATTCCCGATAACGGGTCTCCTGTATAAGCAAAGTTCGTATTCGGGTTACTTGCGTTTCGTCCACTATCTCCATAAGTTAAATGTTTTCCATCTCCCCAGGTACTTTGCATATAGTTGTAATACATGGTGTCGTACCATGGATTGCCCATATTTGTGAAATCATTATAATAAAATATGAAGTGTTTCATTGTATCACATAAATAAGCAAGCGCCTGTGCAGGAGGGTAATTCCCATAATTTGAATTAAGAATAAATGTATCGGCAGGGGAGGAACTATATGTATACCAGAAACTATCAGTTGTATCAGCCCCTACATATTCAAGAGCACTTATGTTCATATCAACAAAATTTCCTAAATAAACATTTTTATAAGTGCTTGCAGAACGATCGTAAATATCGTAATGTAGAAACGTAGTAGTGCTGAGTGCCGAATCGGCGCTTGTAAACTGATACGACATCAAATGCACCTCGAAGCCAAATTTCGTGCCACCCGATTCTGTGTGAGCAGGTCCTCTGTCATCATTATATATCATATATATGGCCTGATCACCTCTTATTAACGGATAATCGGTATTGGGTCCACCATCGGGGTCGTAAATTCCATTGCTGTTGCCATCAAAATAGGGTGCAAGCTGCGGCATTTGGCCTTTTGATACATCTCCATTGCCAGGCCAATCAAGTATTGATTTTGGTACCTTGCCGTTGTAATAACCTGCCTTAAGGCTATCAACAGTTGATCGGGTTACCTTATATAACCTGTTCCAAATAGTATCTTGTTGAGCTGAGTAATTCGAACTGTTCATAACAGGTCCAGGCCAGAAATCGTTTCCATTTTGCCTGTAAGTTGCAGCAGCAGTATGTAGTTTTCCTCCCACATCAAGCCCACCAATCCACAAAGCCCCACAAAATATACTGCTTAAACCACTTGTTTTAGGAACCTGATACATAGGTTCGCCTGTATTTTGGTTAAAGTCCAGTGTTCCATCGGAAGCAAACCAAGCTCTTACATTATTAATCGAAAGAGAGTCTCCGTTTGGTGGTTCTATTTGTCCCAACACGTGAGTATTTATTAATATACTGCTCAATACGGATATATATATTATTATCTTCATGTCATACCAGTTTGAGTGAGATTATTGTTCTATTTCCATACAAAAAGAACAATTTCGACCCATAAAAGAAACAGTCACTTAGCGAATGGCTACTATGGTTTAGTGAACGGTGATATTAGAACCTAATGTAATGAAGTGCTATCGGCTTATTTTGCCTTTTTTAGGTAAAATGACATTAAATAAGAATCCTAGTCCGATTACAATTATTGGCCCTAACACGTTATACCATAAATAAGAAACAGTATTGCCCCGGTCAATAAAATATAAAAGGAGGGTTAAGGCCTCAGATACAAGTGCAGCCAGTAAAACGGAATGGCCACCAATTCTTTTAAAAAAAAATGCAACCAGAAAGACCCCAAGAATCGTTCCATAAAATAACGAACCCATAATATTTACAGCCTGCACCAGGTTTTCGAATAATGGAGCAGAAACTGCAAAGCCTACTGTTATTGCCCCCCAACCAAGCGTTGCATATTTAGTAGCTTTTACATAATGTGCATCGCTTTGGTTTTTATTAAAACTTCTTTTATAAAAATCAACTACTGATGTTGATGCCAATGAACTGATTTGCCCTGAAGTTGAGGACATAGCTGCGCAAAACATTACCGCAAGCAATAGGCCTATCAGTCCTTTAGGTAGATGATTTAATACAAAATTCAGAAATACGTAGTCTGTATCGTTTGTTTCCACCGAAGGCGCATTGGTTTTTATTATCTGCTTTACATCTGCCCTTATGGCCTTATCTTGTTCTTCAAGCTTTCTGAGTTTGTCTATATCTGTATCTTCCTGTGTTGTTCCCCTTGAATTAAGGACATCAAGTGCAACAGTTTTTCGTTGATCTTCTATGTTGTTATGTTCTTGCTCTTTTGCTGCAATTTGCTGTTTTACATCTGCCGAAAGGTTTGCTTTTTCAAGCGCTTTATTATTGAAAAACACAGGTGAAGAGTTGAATATGAAAAAAACAAACATCATTACACCGATGAATAGGATAAAGAATTGCATGGGTATTTTAACAATTCCGTTGAAGAATAGGCCGAGTTTGCTTTCATTAACAGATGTACCACCAAGGTAGCGCGATACTTGTGATTGATCGGTACCGAAATAGGATAGAGATAGAAAAAAACCACCAAGTAGCCCTGCCCACAAATTATAACGGTTGCTAAAGCTGAAGCTTGCATCAACCGATTTCATTTTGCCTAATTTACCGGCCAGGTATGTCGCATCGAAAACGGAAACATTCTTAGGCAGGTAATGTATTATCATAAAAAGTGCTACTGCCATTCCGGAGAGAATTACTGTCATTTGCAGCATCTGGGTTTGACTCACAGCTTTTTCTCCGCCACTGTATATGTATATAATAACCACAAGGCCAATTAACAAGCACATCAGGTTAAGATTAAACCCCAGAATAGTAGATAGTATAATAGCTGGAGCATAAATGGTTAAACCAACGCCTAGCCCGCGAGACATAAGAAAAAGAAAGGCTATAAATTGACGCGTCTCGAGATTAAAACGTTGTTCTAAATATTCGTAAGCGGTATATACGTTCAGTTTATAGTACATAGGTATAAACACTGCCGAAATAACTATCATCGCCAGTGGCAGGCCGAAATATATCTGCAAAAACCCCATACCCGATTCATACGCCTGTCCCGGTGTAGAGATGAATGTTATAGCACTGGCCTGTGTAGCCATTATAGATAAACAAATAGACCACCATTTTTTTTCTCCCCCGCTTCGCAGGTACGAATCCATGTCCTGTTGTCCACGCGTTTTCAAAATGCCATAAATGGCAATGAAACCAAGTGTTCCGAAAAGTACTATTAGATCAATAGGGTTCATGCTGAACTTAACTCAGTTTAGTGGTAATTATAAAATAGGCAATAAGCTGAACTATAAGCCAGGTAGCAAGCCCAATGTAATAAAGCTTCCAGTTTTTCTCTTTTGGTGTGCGATTCAACTTACTTTATTTTATCGGAAGAGCCTTTTACTTCAACCCTTCCCAATTCAATTAAGTTTGTAAATAAACGGAATGCCCCCGGAATACCTGCAGGTAACTGTCTGAAAAAAGACAAGCCTGTATAGGTAAAATAACCTTTGCCATATTTTGTAACTAATAGTGAACCATCAACCGGTTTTTCGCCTCCATCAGCCATTTCAAGAATTGGTGTGTACTGGGTAGTATCCCATTTATCAGGGTAATACAGACCACGTTCCTGAACCCATCCATCAAAATCAGCATCCGTAATTTTATTGGGAGTATTTAACGCAGGACTATCCTTATGTAAGAAAGTAACCTTGCTATCTTCCTCAGTTGTCCGGGTGTTTGACGGATGCAGCATATATGGCCCTATGTTATCTGTAACCAGGTCGAAATTCTTATTGTATTGAACTATATAATTACCTCCATTCTTCACATAATCCATCAGGCGGCTATTATTATACTTAAGCTCATTAACAGTATTATATGCTCTTATGCCTGCAATTATCACATCATATTTTTTCAGGTCTATAGTTGCTAATTGCGCAGCTGGTATCATATCAACCGTATATCCTAATTGCTTAAGTATAGCAGGTATCTCATCCCCTGCACCATCAATATAACCTATGGTTCTGTGGTACGTAATTATATCCATTCGTTCTGCTTTCACTTTGCTCTTTGGCAGTAGTAATTGCTCTGGAATATGATCGTATGAAATGAGTTCAGAGGAACGGTTATATGTACGCCCACTTGATTCAATCTTTATATTTATATATGAACTTTGTGCATTTGCAGGTGGAGTAACACTGAATTTTAAAAGGTGTTCAGCACCGTTGCCTTGCATATCAATATCCGTTGAAGGTGGGGTGATTATCCAACCTGTTGGCGCATTTAGTTTTATGGTTGCTTTGCCCTTTGTAAATGATTTTACTTTAACACTTAAATCCTTTGCAACACCATTGTTAAATACTAAAAGTTTTTCTTGTGGGTTGGCGACTGCTGGCGGAACTATGCGCACCAAAGAATATTGCTCGCCTTTTACAGGGTCAATATTTTTATAGAAAACAGGAATATCAAGATCAAAACTGAATTGATAATCAGAATTTACAGTATTGCTGTTTTTATTATGTTGATTTGTAGTTTTCGATGACGAGGATCTTGGCGAAACTACTATTTTAATCCGGGTTTCTACCTGTGTAGGGTTTTGCGGCAAGCCTCTTAAATATTGACTCTTTACCTTATACATACCAACGCCTGGTTCTTCTTCCAACCAATACGGCCCACTTATTTTAGTAGAGTCAGGTATTATAGCTTTTGCAGTAATTGTGGAGTAGGTTGTTTGACCACTGTCAAATGCAAAGGAACATAGTTTGTTATGGTTAATCAGTAACGACGATTCCAATGTTTCCTTTACGCTTGGGTTCTGAGATGCAATATTTAATGAGACTTTCAAGCTGTCGCCAACTGCTGCGAATTCCTTAGCGCTGATGGCTTCCACATACAAGCCTGCACATTGAAGTATAATTTTCTGCAGTTGTTTTAATTTATCTGCTGCGAGATAGTTGTCTTGATGTTTTTCAAGCAATGAATATAGTTCAGCTATTCTGGCAAGCGAGCCAGACGGATCTTGTGGCTGAAAGTTTTTAATTATTTCATCAAGCATTACCGGAACATTTTCACAGCCCTTAATTTTGCTCCAGTTATCATAACTATCGGTAAAAATATCTTTACCCAATGGTTTTTTGCCCTGATAGTAAGTGAAATACTCTTTCCTTTCTTCCCTTTCAGGTGATGAGCCATTCCCCTGGCTCTTATGCATACTTTCAGCTTCAGCGGCCAGTTCATTAACTGATTTACCTATAAGAGGTATATAGGTTCCTACTTCAGTATAGTATAGCCCGGTGGTGTCAAACTTCTTATCTCTGAAGAACCAATAGGAAGTGTTCCAGAAAATTGATTGCGCCTGCCATGTACTTACATATTTCAATTGTTCGGGGTAGCGGGTAGAATCGGCTGCTGCTGTAAAGGCCTCTTGTGCCAATATAGCTGAGGCCTGATGGTGACCGTGCGTTTTTGTGTAAGTAGGGGAGAAGCGTGTGATAATTACATCGGGTTTTAGTTTTCTAATAGCCCAAACAATATCTGCCAATACATCGTCTCTGTTCCATATTTTAAAAGTTTCAGCCGCAGTTTTAGAAAAACCAAAGTCGTTAGCCCTGCTGAATAATTGATGACCACCATCAACTGTACGTGCCATTAAAAGTTCCTGCGAACGGATTATGCCTAACTCTTCCCGAACTTCAGGGCCTAACAGGTCTTGCCCGCCATCGCCTCGCGTAAGCGAAAGGTATGTGGTTTCAATGCCCTTTACATTTTCAAGGTACGATATCAGCTCAACGTTCTCATCATCGGGGTGCGCAGCAATATAAAGCACACGCCCTACATGCTTCATTTTTTCAAGCTCGAGTAAAATGCGTGACGAGCTCCAGTTTTTTTGAGGTGTTTTTTGAGCATTGGCGTAAAAAATGCCGGTTACCATTAATAAAGTAACCGGCAATGCCTTCCAGATATTACGCATAGATTGAATTATTTTTTAGTACCGCTAAGATCGGTAACGAGTTTTGCCACCTGGTCTTTATATTCGTTGTAAAAATCGTCATTTTTCAATCCGTCACCAATTTTTTTCGATTCCTGTGCATATTTAAGCGCTTCTTTAGCGTCACCCTTAGCTTGCATAACACGTGCCATTACAAATTGATTGTAAAAGTTGTTTTCCATTAATGCAATAGATGCGGCAGCCCATTGGTGTGCCTTATTAAGGTCTAATTTGTTGTCTACATAGTAGTTTGCAGCATTAGCAAGTGTGCGCCAGTTGTTGTCAATATTCTTTTGCATCATAGCAATGGTCTTAGCCTGAACATCAAAGCCGACTTTTACTTTCTCCCAACGTAATGTAACATGACCAGTACTATCATTTACAGCATCAATAGTAAAAGCAAGTCTTTCTTTCATCATATCTGACATTTCAGCCTTAGTTGTAAAACGAATTACATCTTTCGATTTGTTATAACTATATGCACCCCATTGGTCAGCATCTGAGTTGATGATAATGGTCCATGTATTGTCTTTACCAGGTATAGTGAAAAGCGCATATTTTCCGCCCTTTATTTTTTGGCCTCCAAGCACTACATCAGTACTGAAACTTATGGTTGTTGCTTCATTGGCCCCTGTACGCCATACTGAATCATAAGGCACAATATTACCCCATACTGTACGCCCTTTAACACCCGGGCAATGGTAATCGATTTGCACTTTAGTTGAACCAAATGTTTGCATAACACTTGCAGCAGGACTTGCCTGTGGAAGACCAGCGCCTTGTGCGAATATTGTTGAATTTGTAAATAGAGTGAGAGCGGCTAATAGTAATTGGCTTAATTTTTTCATAATAAGGATTATAGATTTTATGTTTCAAATGTATATATAAATCTGAATAAGGATATTATTAAGAATTTGGTGTAATAAGAGTAAAACTGAAACATATCCCCCTCTTTGAGAGATTACCTATACAAACTTTAAAGAATTATACTTTATTGATGTATAATCTTTGTGATTCCTATTAGTTTCTTTTCACTATCGAATAGGCGCAGGAAGTATATGCCACTTGTAATTCCTTCAGCATTTAATTGGTAATGATTACCATTGAATTCACTGCATTGAAGCTGCCTTCCCGTAATATCGTCTAACTCCACAAAATAAGTACCTGTCGTACTAACTTCTATATTAGTGAAGCCAAGGAAAGGATTAGGGTACACTTTTGTTGAAATCAAAGCACCTGAAGAAGCTATTCCAGTAAGCTTAGGTATAGAGTCTGTCGCAGGGTGTTCATAAAAACACAATACTTCTATATCATTGGTGTTGGTTAACCAGTTACCTGAATCTGCTGGTTGGGCAAGGTAAGATACTGTAATACCAGTTCCGGGGTACTTAGAAAGCTGAAAAATAATTTTGTTCTTATTCAAAAATATAGTATCAATAGTAGCCCCCAAGGCATTTTCAATTTCGTAATCTTGAATTGGCTTGCCCGGATTGTGCCGTATTAAAGAATCTGTGTTTTCAGTAACTACAAGTGTTGTAGAGTCACTTAAGTATGCAGATGCTATCATTGGGGCGTCTATTTCACGTGTAGGAACAATGGTATAAATATCTCTTGCAATTAAATTATAAATTCTGCTCCCAAATTCTTCATATCCTCCTTTATAATCAAAATGCAAATCACCACTATCTTGTCTTAAAGCAGAAGTTGCCATAATTTCTATGTTAGAATCATATTTAACTGCTATTTCACGCTCAGCCTCTTTCATTAGTTGGAGTCCAAGAAATGGGTAGCTTGGCATACCTCCATTTCTAGTTTGGAAAATATACGTTTTTTCAAAACCGGGATAATCCTGTTTCCATGCTTTTTCCAGGGTGTCAAATTCATTTATATACATTGGTATGCTGGTTCCATCTTTTGCATCTGTCTCTCCCTGGCTCCATATAATTGCCCTCACATTATTTTGAAGTCCGGTTAATGTAAGCCTATAGTATTCCCTTGCATAATTTGAATTGAGATTTGTTTTATAGTTAGTAGGGCGCTCGTAATAACTGATAGGTGTACCTCCACAGGCACCATTAAAGATTGCTATTGGAATCTTAATACTATCAACTAACAGTCTGGCGAGCCTAATTCCCCACTGGCCTATAAAATTATGCCCAGTTACGGTCCCATTTCCATCTCCATCTCCAACGCCCCATTTTAAGTAAGTAAGAAAGCCAGCTGTATTTGAATCACTATTTGCAAAAGATCTTATAAATTCACTTTTGTTTCCGTTAGCACTACCCCCATCTCTCATTAGTCCAAACGCGTTTGATTGACCCTCAATGATATATACGTCTCCGGCAATTACGCCATTAATAGTGGTGTCGAGTGTTTGTGCCTTATTTTTAACTCCATATATTTTAAATGTATACTCATCTAATTCAGCAGGAATTTGGTATGATAAATTAAACGATGCAAGCCCAGATGAATATATGAGGGCTTGATATACAGAATCTTTCAGAACAGAATTGCGATAGACTTTAAGACACAATGAATCGTAAGGTGTACTAGTATTATTTACGGCTCCTTGCACAAGAACTGTTCCCAGATTGGTGCTCAGGTTACGTGCTACAAGCTCTGAATCCATTGGTATTACGGAGAACGAGACTTGCCCAAATGATACAGATGAAATCAATAAAAAAAGTATATAGAGTTGCTTCATTCACATATGATATAAAGACTAATACGTTTAATGTACGTAGCTAGTTGGTTCAATTAGCAAATATCTCTAAATTTTCAAAGTAATAAAGGCCAAATTTACTTTCTGTTATGTGAATTAATAGGACTTGTTTTAACTGTCTGATTATGTTGTTAATACATGAGCCTGCCACCTAAAAATAAAAAGTCCGCCTTTGGCGGACCTATTATTCTTTGAGCAGTGGACTAAAAAGTAAAGGTCCGCTGTAGCCGGACCTTTTTCTCTGCGTGGTGGATATATCACAATGATTTACAATTAATTTCTGATACAAAGATATGTAAGCAGTAATTTTGGCGTAGCACCAATTATTGAATGGTATACCTGCTTGATTGGATGGTATATTTTGATGAGCCGATGGTAATGGTAAGCTATTGATTCAGAGAAAGCGCATCCATAAGTTCTTTTTTCTTTTGGCGTGATACTTCAATTGAGGTTCCATCCGTCATTATTACTGTGCCGCCTATGCCCTTTACATACTTTTCAACATAGGATAAATTAATAAGATGAGTATTATGAACCCTGAAAAAACCTGATGCTGTAAGTATTTCCTCGTAATCTTTTAATGTTTTAGAAGATACAATAGCTTCACCGCTAATAAGCATTATATGTGTGTAGTTTGAATCTGCTTTTAGCCGTACTATCTTATCAATATCAACAAAACGAGCCCCGTTGAGATCGTTAATTGCCAGTTTTTTTTGCTTCTCCGGTGCAGCAATAGAGCTATAAATAGATTGGTAGTCAGGTCTCTCTCCACCAGTTATTATTTTGCGCGCTTTTAGGAATGCTTCTTTTAATTCATTTTTATCAATAGGTTTTAATAAGTAATCTAACGCATTAAGTTTTATAGCTTTAATTGCAAATTCATTGTAGGATGTTATAAAAATGACAGGTGATGTAATAGTAAATTGGTTGAATATTTCAAAACTTCTTCCGTCTGCTATTTCAATATCCATGAATATTAAATCGGGTCGAATATTACCTTTTAGCCACTTAACTGAGGCCTCAACACTATCACACACCATGAGAACCTGAACTTCGCTGTCGATTGACAATAAAAGCTTTTTTAGCCTTTCTGCTGCATGTACTTCATCTTCAACTATAAATACTTTCATATTCTTCAGGAGTAATTAATGGCAATTCTACAGAAAAATATTGAGAAGTTTGAGATATTATAGGTTTCCTTTTTGTTAATAATTGATACCGTTGATTTATACTTTTCAAACCATGCCCATTGGAGAGTGCACTACTATTTTTTAACTGTAATTGATTTCTTATTATCAATGAATTCTGTTCGGTTGTAATTATTTCAACCCATAAAGGTTTTTCTGAAGAAACTATATTGTGTTTTGTAATATTTTCAAGTAATAGCTGCAACGAATAAGTTGCTATGTAATGAGATGTTAAAGATTCTTGTATATTCCATTTTATATGCATATTATTTCCAAATCGGATTCTTAGAATATGCAAATACCTTTCAGCTTGCTTTAATTCGTTTTCCAGAGCTGTAAATTCTGCATTCCTGAATTGAAGTGAATACCGGTAATACTTTGAAAGCTCTTCAACAAATTCTGGCGCATCATCTGATTTTAACTCTACAAGATGTGTAAGTGTGTTAAGGTTATTAAATAAAAAATGAGGGTCCATTTGTGCTTTTAATTCCTTAAGTTCCATAGTAATAAGCTGCTTATTTATGTCAGCTTGTTTTTTTGCGCGAGACTCAATAACTTTAAGCCGCCAATAAATAAAACCCGCAATGCCCATAATAATAAGCGAACGAAACCACCATGTAGCCCAAAAAGGTGGAGAAATTTTGATCTGGAGGCTTGCTGCTTTTTCGTTCCATATACCATCATTATTCATTGCGCTCACAATAAATGTATAGTTCCCCGGGGCTAGTTTAGGGTATTGAACATCTCGGTTCTTTGTATATAGCCATCCAGTATCAATTCCTTCCATTTTGTATCTGTACTGAGTATTTCCCGCGTCTTTATAAGTTATGCCTACAAAGCTTATAAAAAAATAGTTTTCATCATAATGGAGGTTTAAAGCTGAGGTTATTTTCCATTTTTTATTATTTATCTTAAGTCCTGTTATATATATAGGTGGAGCAATCTTATTATAAGACACCTTGTTCAAATTGAATACTGTTAATCCATTGTTAGTAGCTGCATAAATAGTGTCATTTTTCGATACTATTTTATTTACTTCAATAAGATTTGGTGAAGCAAGATTTATAATAGTATCAATAAGTTTCTTGGAATTCAAGTGATTAAGTATAATGTGGGAAATGCCTTTATTGGTTCCAACCCACACATCATTTTTGTAGTCAACACATACGCATTGGCAGAAGTTACTTAGTAATCCATTCTGGGTGGTTATATGATAAATAAGGTTTTTATGCATGAGAACTATACCAGTATCCTTTGTTGCTATCCATACATTATTATTCGATAATTTAATGTCGTAAACCCAATTTCTAAGCACAGAATATGTTTTCCCTAAGTTTATAAGTGTACCGTTTTTATAACTAAAAAGTCCTTTTATAGTTCCGATGTATAAGGAGCTATCTGGCATTTTGCATATTGAGAAAATTTTTGTTTCAGTATTTTTCGATTGAATAACAAGAATCTTATTGTTCTCTCTCTTTAGTTGGAAAACTGAGCTGTATGCGCTGGCCCAGAATGAATTTAATGAATCACGAATTAGCGTGTAAATGCCTCCGCTGAAACTAGCTATTTGGGTGAACTGTTTATCGTTTTTAAATACAAATAATCCGGTTGCGCTATTATTAGTGATCCATATATCATTGCCGGTAAAAAAAAAGTTGCTAATAGATAGCCCCTCTATATCAGGCAATTTTCTGTATGTTAAAGAATCATTGTGTATTACAGAAAAATTATTGCTGTGTTCTGATGCTATCCATATTGCTCCATCATCCCCTACAGTTATTGCCGTTATTTTATTGCCAGGTAATCCATTATCTGTGCTATATGTTTTAAAGTTTAGAGAGCCTGTGTAATACACACCTCCATAAAGAGATGTGAACCAGGTGCCACCTTCTTTGTCATTAACTATGGATGTTATATGATTGTTTCTGATAAATGATGGTAGATGTTTATTTATAAAATTATTATTGCTGAAATATTCAGGGCAGCTTTGGGTGCTAACCCATATTTTATGGTCTTGGTCTTCATTAATATTAATTATTGAAGAAGGTAGGTTTTTGTAAAAAGCGAATGTTGATAGGGTTGAGTCTAAAACGATAAATGCGGAATGTAATGATAAAGCTATTCTACCATCCGGTAGCATAATAGATTGATCGTGGATAAGCAATGACTCTGATACAGGCCTAACCCATTTTCTTATTTCCCGAATAGCTGAGTCTCCTTTCATTACCGAGTAGAGGTGTAAGAACTTATTAACCGGAGAAGTATCTGACGCTGGGCTGCCCGATCGAATTGTGTAACCTGTAATTGTTTTATTGCCGGGTATTATTAATACATAAGGAAGACCAAATGGGAGCGGAATTATAGATATTATATTTTTCTTTACGTTTATACGTATTATTCCTTTTGTAAAGCCATACAGCCCTATAAAGATATTATCAGAAGTATCTATATCAAATGAAACTGTAAATGCCGTTTTTATGAGTTTGGTTAAACTATCATTTATTGGCAATCGGTATATTGAATCATTGTAAAAATAACTTAGCCTGCCGGATAAGGACCTGAACCAAATTCTGCCTTTATAATCCTCTTTACATTCAAAAATAGTGTTGTCAGCCAAGCCATTGCTTGTAGTAAATGTTTTAAATTCATAACCGTCAAACCTGCAAACTCCTCTGTCGGTGCTGAACCACATAAACCCTTTAGAGTCTTGCATGCAATTATAAACCTCTGAGCTGGGAAGCCCGTCTTTTACAGTGTAATTTCTATAACCCGGGGATTGCCCCAAGCTATAATGGGCTGTTAAGAGGCAAAGCATTGCCAGTAGTGGCAATATATGGCTTAAGACAAAGGAAGTTTTCCTGATCATTGGTGCTAAATTACACGCAAAATTGAAACGGATACAGGTAAAGATTAGCGCTTTTAAAATAAACCTGTTGCATATTTGGTTAGATGTGCTATTTTTGCACCCTCTTTTAAGAAAAGGTCATTCCTCGATAGCTCAGTTGGTTAGAGCATCTGACTGTTAATCAGAGGGTCACTGGTTCAAGTCCAGTTCGGGGAGCGATAGAAAGACAAGGGGTTGAAGCAATTCAGCCCCTTTTGCTTATATAGTCATTGCCTGTTAATTTACCTTGTATATACGAAAACTGAAAAGCCAGTTTTTTCATTATTAAAGGACTGATTTACCTGAATAATTCCAATATCTTTGCTGAAAATCTAATGTATGAGTTTATTGATCGTAGGTACAGTTGCATTTGACAGTATAAAAACACCTTTTGGAAAAATAGATAAAACAGTAGGTGGGGCAGCTACTTACATAGGTTTGAGCGCATCTTATTTTACTAAAAAATCAGGCATCGTATCAGTAATAGGGGATGATTTTCCCGAAGAAACAATGAAAGAGTTTAATCGTCGGGGAATTGACACTACAGGTGTAGAAGTTGTAAAAGGTGGAAAATCTTTCTATTGGTCAGGTTCATATCATACCGATATGAATACTCGTGATACGTTGGTTACCGATCTTAATGTACTAGCTGATTTTAATCCGGTAGTACCAGAAAATTATAAGAATGCTGATTTTTTAATGTTAGGTAATCTTACACCGATCATTCAGCAGAAGGTAATGAAGCAAATGACTAAAAGGCCAAAACTGATAGTTATGGATACTATGAATTTTTGGATGGAGATAATGCCTAAAGAGCTTGCTGAAACAATTGCGATGGTTGATGTGCTAACCATTAATGACGCCGAGGCACGTCAATTGTCGGGTGAATATTCCTTAGTAAAAGCTGCACAAAAAATATTAAACATGGGGCCAAAATTTCTTATTATAAAGAAGGGTGAACATGGCGCTTTACTGTTTAACAGAGAGCAGGTTTTCTTCGCGCCGGCACTTCCACTTGAAGATGTTTTTGACCCTACCGGTGCAGGTGATAGCTTTGCAGGCGGGTTTATTGGTTTCCTTGACAAATCAAAAGATGTATCGTTTGATAATATGAAGCGCGCCATTATTTTTGGATCGGCCATAGCATCATTTTGCGTTGAAAAATTCGGAATCGAAAGATTGCTCGAATTATCAGATGACGAGGTAGAAGAGCGTGTTCAAGAATTTATTGACCTTGTTCAGTTCGATATATCTCTGGTGTAAACAGAATTTATTCCATTTCAATAAGTACCTGATTCTTTTCAACTGCAGTTCCTTTTGTAACTACAACTTTCTTGACAACGGCTTGTCCTTGAGCTTTTATAATATTCTCCATTTTCATAGCTTCAAGTACTAATAAGCTATCGCCCTTATTAACAGTATCACCAGAGTTTACTTTAATTTCAATTATAAGGCCGGGCATCGGTGCTTTTATGTGTTGAATTTTGTGGTTTTTCGTACCAATTCCAAGTCTTTCCAAAAGCTCTTCAGTTTCATCCTTTAACTTGACTTCGTATCGCCTGTCGTTAAGCTTTAATGTAAGTAATTTCTCATCTGGCATATAGCTAATAAGCTCTGCAGTATAAGAGTTGGTATTATATATTATATGGTAAGTGTCCTTGTGGGCTTCAAAGGCATCAAGTATAACCGGCTTGCCATTAATCTCAATGGATAATGGCTCCTTGCTTTTTTCAGTTATTATGTAATCTTTATTGTTTATAGTTGCTTTCATAAGGCAAATCTATTAAATAAGTTATCGGAAGGGCTTTTTTTATCATATTTGATGTCTCAAAAATAAGGATATGCGGAAAATATACATTTTAATTTTTATTTTGTCTGTTGGTATTACAGCTTGCGGCGATGGCGATAAAATGACATCTCAAAAAAGCTTAGCCACCTCAAGCACTTCATCAGCAAAAAAATTAAACCTTGATTCAATAGCTGCTGTAACACCGCAAAAAGTTAGCCCCGATACTGCAGTTAAGGTAGCTTTTCAAAATTACCAGGCATCTGCGCCAATTATTAACCAACTGGTTCATACTAAGCTTGAAGTTAGTTTTGACTGGAAAAAGAAATATTTATATGGCAAAGCGACTATTACACTTAAACCATATTTCTATTCTGTAGATACTTTAGTGTTGGATGCTAAAGGGCTTGAACTTCATGAAGTAAGTATGGTGAACGGTAAAGAAAAGATGCCCTTAAAATATACTTATGTAGATAAACAGATTCATATAAATCTTGGGCGTCAATACAAAAAAGGTGAAGAATACATAGTGTTTATTGATTATACCTCCAAGCCTGAGGAGCTTAAAGACGAACAGGGGGGGAGTGCTGCCATAACTTCACACAAAGGCTTGTTTTTTATAAATGCAAATGATTCTGATAAAACTAAGCCGCGTGAAGTTTGGACACAAGGTGAAACAGAGGATAATTCCTGCTGGTTCCCTACTATAGATAAGCCAGATCAACGTATGACCGAGGAAATTTACATGACCATTGAAAATGATTTTAAAACCCTTTCGAATGGAGCATTGGTAAGCTCTGTAGTGAATAAAGATGGAACCAGAACTGATCATTGGTCGATGAATCTAAATATTCCTCCCTACCTAGTAATGATGGCTGCAGGGCCTTTTGCTGTTGTGCATGATAGTTGGCACGGTAAAGATGTAGACTATTTTGTAGACAAAAAATACGAGCCTTATGCAAAAGATATTTTTGGTAACACACCGGAAATGATTGATTTCTTTTCAAGAGTATTAAAGTTCCCTTATCCCTGGAATAAATACGACCAGGTAGTGGCCCACGATTATGTGTCGGGAGCAATGGAAAACACTACTGCGACCTTATTAGGAGAGTTTTTGCAACATACACGCCGTGAACTTATTGATAATAAATTTGATAATGCTGAGGACGATATTTCTCATGAATTATTCCACCATTGGTTTGGCGATTTGGTTACATGTGAATCATGGTCAAATCTTACAGTAAATGAATCATTTGCTAATTATAGCGAGTATTTATGGAGGCAATATAAATATGGCGCCGATGAGGCCGATGAATTGTTACAGAAAAATGCAGGGGAATACATTAACAATACCCCCAATCAGCATAACCTGGTTGATTTTTATTACAAGGATAGGGAAGATATGTTTGATTTAATATCATATAATAAAGGTGGATGTATTTTACACATGCTTCGTTCTGTTATTGGAGACAGTGCTTTTTTTGATGCATTGCACCTTTACCTTGAAACTAACAAATTCAGCCCTGCTGAAGCTACGCAATTAAGATTAGCTTTTGAAAAAACTACAGGGCAAGACTTGAATTGGTTTTTTAACGAATGGTATTACAATAAGGGATATCCTCAGTTTGACATTAAGCATTCATATGATGCTTCAAAGCAACAGGTAACTGTTGAGGTTAACCAAATGCAGGATTTGACTGAGAATGCGCTTTACGAGATGCCGGTATACATAGATGTTTACTATAATGGCACAAGGGATAGTCATAGAGTCACTATTTCAAAAAACAAAGATAAATTTGTTTTTAACTGCTCTGTAAAACCTGATTGGGTTGACTTTGATTCACAAAAGATGCTTTTGTGTGTTAAAAATGAAGATGTGCATACCGATGAAAGGATTTTTGAATACAACCATGCAACAAAATACCTGGCGCGTTACGAAGCATTACGTTCACTTTCTACTAAATTGTCAAAGACAGGTGTGAGACAGGTTATGATAAGTGCCTTGCACGATAGGTATTGGTATTTGAGAAGATATGCTATTAACAAACTTTCAGATGATACCTTACCTGATTTTAAAAATGAATTAAAAAATATGGCTGTAGGAGATAGTTCCTCGTTAGTGAGGGCTACTGCCATTGGAGTATTGGCAAAGAACTTTTCAAGTGATGGATCATTAATGAGTATTTTTCATAAGGCACTAAATGACAGTTCATATACAGTTGAATCAGACGGATTAAGCGCAATAGCAAAGGCTAATAAGGCCGAAGCAATGAAAGATGCAGGGCAGATGGAAAAATCTGACGAAACAGATTTGCTTTTAGGGATTGCTGACTTGTATTCACATTACGGAAGCGATAGTAACAGCGAATTCTTTGTAAGCCTCGCCGGGAAAGTTACTGGTTTTGAGCCTCAGATATATTATGTAGCTATATACGGCCAGTTTTTGAAGTTATGTAATAACGATGAAAACATAAATAAAGGAATTGATATACTTGGAGGTATTTATCAGCACAGCACCAATAAGATTGCGAAGTTTTATGCACGCAGTTCGCTACAGCAAATAGTTGCATGGTATGAAGATAGAGATGGAACTGTTAATGAAAAGATTACTGAAATGCAGAAAAACAGCCCAAATGACCCATCTATTTCTCAACTTCAGGATAAGTTGAAAAACTATAAAGCCCAGGAGAAGAAAGTAAATGATATAATTGGGCAATAAATATGCCTTGCAGAAATATCTTTTTGAGCCCTAGTTTAGCTTACTAAAGCAACGTTTTCAGTATTTAAAGCAAGTCCTTTGTTTTTTCTGGATAGAATAAACAGGGCCGATACCAGGAATGGAAGATAAGCTATTTTAAATCGTACCAAAGCACCAAAATTTGAAGTGGTAAGGCCCAATGCAAAAGCAAAGAAAATAGAAAAAGAAAAGGCAAAGAAAAGGAGGGGCTCTTTAAAGACTCTTTTAAAAAGTGTAATAGGGCCGGTTCTTTTTAAAACCAGCAAACTTAGGTAAAGTATTATCGTGTTTTCAATACCAGATAAAAGCATAACAACATTACCCGATTCCCATATGAAAGGCCTGAAAACACCTGCTACTAATGCTTTAGGGAATACTTTTATATACCCGCTTGGAGTATTTTCAAAGGTTCCTATATCAAATGAATGCCCGCCATAATAGTCTTGCTTTAAATCAGTTTCAGTTACTGCAGCAGTTACAGCAACCTTATCAATCGAAAATTTACCCATATATCCTTTCAATGTATCGAGTAAATAATACCCGCCAAAAGCACATACTATACATATAACCGGCACAATTAAAGCCCTTGCCAAACCATTGCGGATTTTATTGATTGAATGAGAAAATACCCACATAAGGCTACCTGGTAGTAAAGCCATAAAAATATATGGTTTAATTGAGATGATTATATATAATGCCAGCAACAAAATAAGTGTATACCTGAACCTTCTTTTCTTTACAATGAAAGTATTATAAATAGAATAAACAGCCCAACCGGTGGCAGATAATGTTATTGTATCTTTTAAGATTCCTGAACCCCAGAATAATGCCGAAGGAAAGCAAATGATTGATATGAAAAAATATTTCTTGAGGTTTGGATAATATGCGGAGAAAACGAGAAATATTCTCCATAAACCGGCATATGATAGCCATGAAATAATAACGCTTGATATTAAATACCCACCAAATGAAAGTATCATTATAGGGGTTACAAATTTGATTACAGTAAATGTTTGTGAATCATAATACATGTATTTAAGTGGATAGCCTGTTTTTGCAGTGAATAGTGCTAAGTTCTCAGGGCTTGCAGATCCAAATTCATTTCTTGCCCAACCTGAAAAGGAATGGAACATAAGATTTTTCATTGTGAGTGCAGACTCGTAGTAGGAAAATGTATCGCCCGATTGGTAGTAATAATAATAGATTAACGCGAAGCCAATCCCTCCCATGAGCTTAATAAAAAGCCCTGTCAGGTAATATGAATATATCGGGTCCTGCTTTATTTTCCTTCTTTGATAAATACTTGCAATGAAAATTATTGCAAAAAGATAAAATGGCAGACCAAGCCATTCCCATAAATAAATATATAAATAACCAAAATTATCTGACTGTACCATTAGTTGATTTAGTGCATGAAATAGCTTGAGAGCACTAAGTTAGCAAGTTTTGTAGATATGTTAGAGGAACTTAAAGTCCTTGATCTATTTCGCTGCAAATAGCTCTGAAAATGTCATCAACTTCTCCAATACCCTTAACTGGCCTTAACTTACTTTGTTTTTTATAATAATCTTTTAGCGGAGCAGTTTCATTATTGTACACGTTCATTCGCTTATGAAATGTAGCTTCATCCTGGTCGTCTGCACGGCCGGAAGATTTCCCCCTAAGCGATATTCTGTGAAATAATTCTGCTTCATTAACTTCCAGTGCAATAGTCATTGATATGCCTGTAGAGTGTTTCGTTAACAATTTATCTAGTGCTTCTGCTTGTGGCAAGGTACGGGGAAAGCCATCAAATATAAAACCGGCGCTGCTTAAATTCTTACTTATTTTAGTGTCTATCATTCCAATAACAATATCATCCGAAACCAGTATGCCTTTATCCATAAGTGTCTTAGCTTCTTTGCCCAGTGTAGTTTGGGCTGCAACCTCAGCTCGTAAAATATCACCAGTAGACAAATGAACCAGCTTATATTTATCTATCAGCCGTGCCGATTGGGTGCCTTTACCTGCTCCCGGAGGACCAAATAATATTATGTTCAACATAGTTTCGAAATCTATTATGCAAGTATACGTCTTTTATCCTAAATTTTTTGCATTAGGCCATATATAATAGGGTTTCCTTTGAAAGTTTTTATTGTAAAATCATCCATGTAAAACCTTTTCCTTCCTTTATTCCATATATATACTTTAATTAATAAGTCCGGAACGTCCAAATGCACATCTTGCATCTTTAGCATATGGTAAACCTTTACCCATTTTTTTCTTAAAGTGTCAGGAATGAATTTGTTGATTTTTGTTTCATTCCACTCTAATATATTCCCACCAGATTCCAGGGATGAAACAATGGAGACATCTTCAAGTGTATCTAAAGGATATACCTGAAGCGAAACGAATATTATATCATTTTTACCCCAGCTCATATTGTTTAACTTGCATGAGAAAGCGGGAGCCCATGCATTGTGCTCATCCATTTTGTAGGAATGTTTACCGGAAAAATGAATAGTGTCATGTGTGAAGTTTGTATCAGCATCTGACCAGTTTTTTGTCGGTTTTTCAAAATCATTTTTCGATTGAAAGCTATATTGATCAATATTGTTCTTTAAGCGATTTTTTGAGTAAAGGAAAAAGTTAGCATCATAAAAATCCCATCTTTTTATCATAAACGGGTAATAGTTTGATATGATTTGTTGCACAATAGGATCATATGCTGCCGTGGCTCCAAACCCAAAATATGGTTTTTTCTGCTCCTCCATGAAGTGGATAAGTTTTAAATAGTTATTAAGACCTGAAATCTGGCTGCATCCAAAGTCTGTGGCTTTATGGAATGTGCTATCGGCCTGATCTTTATGTATATAATAATCTGTAACATACTTGTCCGAATCCTCGGTTTGTAATATAGCATTATAGTTATCTTTCCCTAGTGCTTTTACAAGTGAATCGTTTATAATAATAGGTTGTTCGTAGGGAGCTTTGTAGAATAGTGTATAATACTTACGAGTATGCACTAATGAGAATATATTAATTGCACAAATCAATATTAACACAGGTATTGTTACATTTAAAGATTGCTCAGTTAACGAACCAAAAAGAAACAATAAAAGAAAAGGGAACGTGAAAAGAAGCATTGAATACTGTAATACTGGGTTTACGAACGTTGAGTATAAAAAACCAATAAGTAAGGGAAGAAAGAACCATAAGAATGAAATAATAAGGAATTTTAAATGAATTGTTTTGTTTTTTATTGCACTATAAATGCTGAAAAAAACAATAAGTGCAACTAACCCTAAAACAGTTCGGGAAAAATGGAAAACATAGTAAAGATACTCTAAAGGGAAGGTTAATGCAGGTTTACCAAGCCATCCATCAGCACCACCAATACCACCATGGTTCAACTGATAAAAGAAAATACGTAAATGAGGGATATAAAGAATAAAAATTGAAATGCCCGCGGCAATGTATTTGATAAGATGTTTCTTTTTAATGAAAAGTAGACCTGTTAGCCCCACAATAGCTGCGAATAATAAAGTGAAATGATGGTTATAAGCACACAATGCACTAAATAATACATAAAGACCAAGGTTTTTGTATGGTTTTTCATTGGGTGTAAGTATTATCTTACTCCAGTAATAAACCATGGCTAATGAAAAAAGCAATCCACTGGAATATGGTCTGATTATTTGACTATACATTATTGGATATTCCAATGTTGCCAAATAGGCCGCACATACAAGACCAACGGTAGAAGTAAACCATGTTTGCCCGATTTTGAATATAAGATAAACAGAAATAATGCCTGCCACAATAAATGGAAACTTTACAACTATTTCGTTATAGCCAAAGAGTTTGGTCCAGTAATATAAAAACACCTGAACCCCGGCAGGGTGGCCGTCAATAATAATTCCTTTGTTTATTAGCTCGGAAAATGAGTTGAAATGAGTGCGTAATAAAGCACTTAGCTCATCGTAAGTATATGGTATTTGCAGTGGGTGTATTAGTCTAAGTATTGCTGCAATTACAGTTATAGATAATATAAGTATAGTAACTGATTTGTTCTTCACCCTTATATTTTAATTTGAAGGCAATTTAGCAATCTTATTTAAGCTCCCGAATTTTATTTCCATATCATCAATATATGTCAGCCCTTTTGTAGACCAAACATATATCTTTATTAAGTCATCAGGGTTTTTAAGCTTGGGTAGCTTCCAATATGAATGAAACTCATGCCAGGTATCAGTTTCATCTATTGAAGATTTGATACCTGAAGATTCCCAGAAGTAAAGATCTTTATCCTTCTCTGAACAACTTACTACTACTGCAGCATTATTGTTAAAACTATGCATGTATGTCCATAAGGTAACTAATATATAATTGCCTGTGTCTTGTGGTAAATTGCCTGCCTTAATGGTAAAAGTAGGGCTGAATTGACTAATGCTGTCAACAAATGCACTTTTTCTTCCTGCATGTGCAACCTGTTGTGTGATATTATTGTCATTTCCCCAAATGTTGTTTTCAAAGCTGTTACTAAAGCTCAATCCACTATAAAAAGCGACAGTAGGCTCAACCGAAATTCCCCGATACTCATCACCAGTTTTCAGGAATATCTTCCAGTAAAATTCTTTATTCATATTGCCAAAAGAGAACATAAAGTTTTTGAATTGGTATGTTTGAATTAAGTTAAGCCCTACACACAAACAAGTTGCAGAGACAAACAGTGTTTTTAACCATATTAGCTTAATTTGGTTTAATGATAAGGCTAATAATAAACCAAAGGCAGGGTAAAAGTCAATAAATGCCCTTAACCCAAATCCTCCATAGTTATAACACCACCAGCTTGAAAGCACATAAACAATTAAAAATAGAAAAGCTAGAAAACTGAAAAACATAAATCTATTTTCTTTGAAAAGAACAAAGAGCCCCGGTAATAAAATGAGCATTAACGGGGTGTATATGAACCAGCCATTCCGGTAACTGAAAAGAATTTGGAGAATATGTGACTTGCTGAAATCAAAGCCTTCGCCGGAATAGCTCCATACAAAAAAATGCCCGGTTTGAGCATACCAGAGCACTAATTGAATGCTGATTATTATTACTCCAGATAGTATAGCAAATACAATGATTTTTTTTGAGTGAAGTAAATTAGTTAAGAGCGATTTCAAAACGGAATAAGACCCGGCAAAGAACGGTAGCAATGATAAACTAAGAACATTAGTCGGGCGTATAGTAACTAATAGACTTAAGGTGCAGGTGGTAATTATTACATTCTTCAAGTTAAAGCTACGAATTGCCCTTTTTGTGAAATAAAAAAACATAGCACTTAACCCAAATGAATATGTGTGAGACATGGATGGTTCCATGGTAGCATAATAGAATAGATTCGTTCCGAATACTATAGCTGAAAGAGCAATACAAATAATTGCTTCAGATACTTCGTATTCTAAAAGTAGTTTACGCAGATAATAAAGCCCCACCAAAAGATAAAATAGTGCCGAAATACTTATAGCGCATTGAAATAATAGCGAATAACCATTTAGCTCATACCCTGAAAAGTAACTTAAGATATAGGCACCACCAAAAAAAGGTGACATTAATATTGCGGTTCCTGCAAAGTATTTATTGCATTCATTGCCATTCGTTGTTAGAGGCAATGCGTACAACCCTTCTTCAATACCTGGGTGTAAGGCCTTTTCTTCTGCTATGATTTTTTTATAATCAAATTTATGTAGAATAAAAACACAGGGTAAATATGCATAATAGCCATATCCATCGCCACATATAGTGGTTTTCCAATTTTCTCCGCCGCCCGCTTTCCATCTGTTTTTTGCCGAATAGTTTAAGCAGATAAGCATAATAACAAGAATTATTATGCGTGATAGAAATTTCATGAAGCAAGGCGTAAAGTTTAAGTCTTTGCCAAAATTACGAAATATCACATTCTGGCTTCTTTTGTTACTGGCAAAAAGGCCTGTATATCAAATAAGAAGGGATGAAGTTTACTTTATGTTAAATATTTTATGATTTTTGTTGTAATTGCAAATAAATATGGCGGTAATCAATTCCATCGTATCATGGCTAATGAAGAAGCGTATGCATCAGATAGAGCTCTTCATGCGTTACCCTCATGAAGTTCAGCAAGAGTGGCTATACAGGTTAATTGATATATCAAAGGGAACTGAATGGGGAAAAAAATATGACTATTCCTCTATTAAATCAGAGACTGAGTTTAAGAAAAGGGTACCAATAAGTGAATATGATGACCTGAAGCCATATATAGACCGCCTTAGAAAAGGCGAGCAGAATATTTTATGGCATAGTGAAGTGCGTTGGTTTGCAAAATCATCAGGCACTACCAGTGATAAGAGTAAGTTTATTCCTGTGAGCCAGGAATCGCTTGACGAATGCCATTTCAAGGGTGGGAAAGATATGCTAACTTTATATTGCTACAATAACCCCGATACACATTTGTTTGATGGTAAAACCCTTACATTAGGTGGTAGCCATAAGGAAGAAGAGGGGAATATATACGCCCGAAATGGTGATCTATCAGCAATTTTGATGGAGAATTTACCATTATGGGCAGAGTTTTTTAGGGCTCCTGAAATTTCTATAGCCCTAATGAGTGAGTGGGAGGAGAAAATGGACAAAATTGCGCGGGCGGTAATGAATGAAAATATAACATGCCTCAGTGGTGTTCCTTCATGGATGTTAGTGCTGTTACGCCATACACTGAAATTAAGCGGAAAGAACAGTTTTGCTGAAATGTGGCCAAATATGGAGGTTTTTTTGCACGGGGGGGTGAATTTTACTCCATATAAAGAGCAATATATTGAGATGTTTATGCCATTGAAGATAAATTTCTGGGAGGTGTATAATGCATCAGAAGGTTTTTTTGGAATACAAGATAGTTTTGGCAGGAATGACATGTTGCTGATGCTTGATTATGGTATCTATTATGAGTTCATTCCAATGGCTAATCTTGAGAAACGTGATAAAGCACTTACGCTCAGTGAAGTAAAGTTGGGTGAAAATTATGCGTTGGTTATATCTACCAGTGGAGGTTTATGGAGATATATGCTTGGCGACACAATTCAATTTACCTCAACAAATCCATTTAGGTTTATAATTACCGGAAGGGTCAAACAATTTATTAATGCTTTTGGGGAAGAACTGATAATGGATAATGCTGAAAAAGCATTGCAAACTGCCTGCGAACGTACGGGGGCTATTGTTACGGAGTATACTGTGGCGCCTGTATATATGAGTGGAGAATTAAAAGGTGCGCATGAGTGGCTAATTGAATTTGAGTGTTTACCTGAAAATTTGAATTATTTTACGGAAATATTGGATAATGCGTTAAAGACCCTGAATTCAGATTATGAAGCGAAAAGATATAAAGATATGACACTAACACTACCTGTTATACGTTCTTTAGCGACTAATACTTTTTTTGAATGGATGAAAAAGCGTGGTAAGCTAGGTGGGCAAAATAAAGTCCCCAGGCTTTCAAATGACCGTAAATACGTGGATGATATATTGGCTCAAATTAAGCAAGCTAAATGAGATATAGCTTAATAATAATAGGTGTTATAATAGTGTTTTTCGAGAGCGCCTTCAAGTTTCCGTCGACATATAAACTGATATCTAAGATTCCGCTCGATAATGGCGCTTTTACAACCGACAACCTTCAGAATGTTTATGTATTTGAAGGTAATACACTGAAAAAGTATAATGCCTCAGGAGCCTTGTTGTACACACATAGCGATAAGTCATATGGCGATATAACAAGTGTAGATGTTTTCGACCCAATGAAGGTAATGGTCTTTTACAAGGGATTCCCTCAAATAGTATATTTAGATAATACATTAAGTCAAAATGGTAATACAATCAGCCCGGCAGATATGGGATATCCGTTAGCTTCCATGGCATGTATGTCTCACGATAATGGCTTGTGGATATACGATGATCAGGTTGCCCAACTCATTCGGTTTGATGTGAATTTAACACCATTGCAAAAAACTGGAAGCCTCAATCAATTATTGGGTATATCAGTAAATCCTATTTCATTATCTGAATATAATGGGTATGAGTATCTTAATGATACAACCCAGGGAATACTGGTTTTTGATGCTTTTGGTACATATTACAAAACCTTACCATTTATAGGGTTGAAGCACTTTGAGGTGAGTGGGGATGATGTGTTCTATATTCAACATCACAAATTGCACTCCTTTCACATGAAAACAATTACTGAAGATATTATTATGCAGCCCGACAGCCTCGCAACCCAGGCTAGGGTAGAGAAAAATTTACTGTATGAAAAATATATGGATACCTTAAGGGTATATGAAATCAAGTAACTACTTACTTATTTCCTTTTCAATATAATCTTCTATTTTAAAGCTTGGTTCCCATTTCAGTATTGTACGGGCCTTTGTTGTGTCCGCAAAGGTTATTTCGGCTTCGCCATCACGTTTTTCAATAAAGCAATGCTTGTCGGATATTTTTTTAGCAAGATCGACTATACTTAGCGTAGAACCATTACCAATATTAAAGGCTGTATTTAGTTTTTCAGGGTGAATTGAGGCAAGGTAGTTCGCTTTGGCAAGGTCGCTAACATGAATGAAATCTCGTTTTTGTTTGCCATCACCGGTTATTAAAAGCTCCTTATTGTTCTTTTTACAATTCAGAAATATACCAACAACACTACTATACGCGTTGAACTTATTGGCCGGATTAAAACTACGTGGGCCGTAAGGGTTAAAATACCTTAATGTAACATAATTTATTGGATAACGTGTGGCTATTAGTTCAAGATATTTTTCTACTTCATACTTCTGAAAAGCATAAGGGCTCAAACAGTCAACTTTCTCATTTTCTGCGGTGGGTATATGTTCAGGCGTGCCATATATGGCACTTGAACCACTATAAACCAATCGAGGATAATGATTTTCTTTTATCATTAGCTCAATAAGATGAATGCCATTGACCAAATTGGCTGTAATATGCTCTGTAATATATTGAAAACTTGGTTGAATTCGCGGTAATGCCGCTAAATGGAATATTTTATCATACTCTTTTAACGATAGAACATCACAACAGTCTTGTTTAATAAATGCAAAACGATTGTTATTCTTTTGGTGTTCTATATTGTTTAAAGAGCCGGTACTGAGATTGTCTATACCTGTAATATGCCAGTCTGTATACTCTATTAAATAGTCAAGTAAGTTAGATCCTATAAAACCTGCAACTCCTGTTATAAGTACCTTCATCTTTCTTTAATTCTGGTTAAAGGTAAAGTTTTTAACGTATTCAACTATTTCATTCATTGTAAAGGCATAGGCAAGCTCATGCTTTGTCCCTATATAAGGCCTAAAACGCAATGTGTTTTGCAGGCTACCAATAGGAGGCTTGCCATTGAAGATTATGAGAACCTTCGTGTTCGTATATTCTCCAATATTATTAACACCTGAATGTTGTGTTATTATCAACTGACTTTTAGCACATGCTTCAAGAATTACCTGGTTGTCTTTTGATAAACAAACCTCAATATTGCCCTCTGACTTTAATTCGGTGCTTAATGAAGGATGACCTGTTATATAAACTTTGTCGAAATAGTGGCTTATTGATCTTGCAACTTCAAGATAGTCCCAGGGACCTCCATTATTTAATGAGAATTCTGCACCTTTTTTTCTTGGAAATATAACTACCGTTTTCTCTTTCTTTTTTTCATAAACTTTATCAAGCGCGTATGTTTTCATGAACGGCCTTTTCAATATCCAATTACGATGAATAAACCAGTAGTAGAATTCATTATCAATATTCCACAAAGGAGTAACTATATCTTTTTTTGCCACCAGAAAGAATTTATCAATCTCGTGTTGTACGTCCGGAGGGGGGACAGTCTTATTTTCCGAAGGAGTGACTTCTGCAAAAAAATCCCTTAAAGGGAAATAGCGTTCAATTATACTGTTCCCATTCTCATCTACTAAAAAAGGTTTATGTAATTCCATTCCACAATAGTATATTTTCACTCCTTTCGAGTGAAGGTACATAAGGAATGGAAGGTTATGAGCTAAAAAATGACCAAATTCTCCTTTAAATGGGCCGTAATAACACTTTTTTACGAGGAGGGTCCAGTATAATTTAAAATATGCAGAAATATATCCCCGCGCAATCCTGAACCAAAATCTGGCTAATGCTAAACCAGAATATTGTTTTGCAAAAAAAACATTGTCTGAGAAATCGCCTTTAGGTGCATACTTATAATCCGGTAACCTCATTTCTTGAATATTATCACAAAAGTAAGTTAAATCAGAACCCCTGCGTTTAATGTTAAATAATAGATTTCAGTGACTAATAAAGGGTTAAAAGTAGTATATTTGAGGGCGATTGCGATATGAAACAGAAAACTTCATTTATTGTTCAGGCACGTAGTACGTCAACAAGGCTCCCGGGTAAAGTGCTTATACCTTTTTATCACACTGAAACTATTTTGGATATTCAGTTAAATAACCTTAAAAATAGATTTCCTGGTATACCAATTATAATTGCTACTACAGATAATAGAGCTGATGACCTGCTTGCAAACAAGTATTCTGAAAATTTTACCGTATTCAGAGGAGATGAAAATAATGTACTGAAAAGGTTTATTGATGCAGCAAAGCAATATAGTGTAGAAAACATTGTAAGGATTTGTTCCGATAATCCTTTCCTCTCAATGACCCATCTTAGTGCTTTAATTGATTCTTATTTTAAAACATTGCCTGATTATATTACATACAGGTTTAAGAATGGTACGCCTGCGATGAAGTCTCATGTAGGGTTGTTTGCTGAAATGGTAAGCTTGAAAGCACTCGAAGCTGTTAAGCAAAGTACCTTTGACAAATTATATACAGAGCATGTAACGAACTATATTTACTCAAATCCTGAAAAATTCAGATTAGAGTTTCTGCAGGTACCCCTTATTTTGGAGCCATTTGTAGATAAACTGCGACTAACCATTGACACAAAAGAGGATTTTGCAAGCATACAAAAGCTGTATCTTGCAGTTTTAAAGAAAGGGAGTGATTATACCTTGGAAGAGATAATTGCCCAAGTGGAAGCAGATAATGGCCTTTTAAAAGAAATGATAGGGCAGATTGAAAAGTATGCAAAATAATAACAGTACATATATCATTGGAGAGGTAGGCCAGAATCATAATGGGTCTATGGATATTGCAAGGCAAATTATTGATACGGTAGCAAAAGATATCCACGAGGATTTATTCGGCCTCAGCTTGAAAAAAATGGATGCTGTTAAATTTACCAAGCGTGATCTTAAGGAGGAACTTTCTCAATCGCAAATGGATAAGCCATATTATTCTCCTCATTCATTTGGCAAAACATATGGAGAACACCGGGCATTTTTAGAGCTATCGGACGAACAACACTTTGAACTATATAAATATTCGAAATCGTATGGGTTCGACTTTGTAGAAACATTATGTGCTATTGGCTGCCTGTCTTTACTGAAATTGTTTACCCCAGATCGATTAAAGGTTGCAAGCCGTGATCTTACTAATTTGCCTTTGCTTCAGGCTATGGCAGAAACCAAAATACCTGTAATACTTTCGACCGGTATGGCAGGTAAAAAAGAATTGGATGATGCACTTAACGTTATTACGAAATATCATAATGATATTTCTATTTTGCATTGCGTATCACAATATCCTACGCATCCGCAAAATGTTAATTTAAATACTATTCAATACTTAAAGGGAAATTATCCTGACTATATTACCGGTTATTCTGATCACACTATTGGTATATCAACTCCTATAGCGGCTGTTGCAATGGGTGCAAGAATTATTGAAAAGCACATTACACTTGACAGAACAATGAAAGGCACAGACCAGGCAGGTTCTCTAGGCCCGGATGGTGTACAAAGAATGATGCGCGATATCAGGTTGCTTGAAATGTCTTTTGGCAAGAAAGAAATATTCATCGATTCAAATGTAAAACAGGCAAAAGTAAAACTTGAAAGATCTATAGCTACAAAGCGAGATATAAAGAGGGGTGATAGAATAGGGCCAGAGGATATTCATCTGCTTTCTCCAGGAGATGGTTTTAAGTGGTCTGAAAGAGAAGAAGTGATTGGGAAGAAGGCAAGTAAAGATTTGAGTAGGGATGAAGTTATATACAAACCGGATATTGAGTAACAGTGTAAGACGCTGAATTGAGATTGTTCTATATGGAAAGATATTTTATAAATTCATTCTGATTATGTTGCCAAAGCTTGTATTAACAGATGTAGACGGTGTACTGACTGACGGTGGAATGTACTATGACCAGAAAGGTAACGAATGGAAAAAATTCAATACTTCAGATAGCCTGGGCGTACTTTTGTGCAAAGCACTGAAAATTGAAATTGCTTTTATTACCGGTGAGAACACCAGGATTGTTGACAGGCGTGCAGAAAAATTGCAAATAACTCATCTTATTCAAGGTAGCAAAGATAAACTGGGTGATGCGGAGAAGCTTTGTAAAAAACTGAAGATAAAACTGAATGAAACGGCATACATAGGGGATGATCTTATTGATGTTCCTTTATTGGGAAAAGTTGGCTTTTCAGCAGCACCTGCAAATGCTTCAGGCTATATAAAAGATAAAGTGGACTTTGTAACAACTAAAGAGGGTGGAAGTGGTGCATTTCGTGAATTTGTTGAAGAAATTCTGCGAAGAGAAGGAAAACTCGAGTCGGTTATAGAGGTGTTATTGAAAGAAAGATATGGTAAACAATTGAGGTAGTATGATTTATTTAAAAATATGGATATTGTTCATAAGGACCTTGTTCAGCTATTTATTATATCCTAATAGTAAAGATAAGCACTCATTATCAGGTAAGAAATTGTTTTCTGTGACTTTTCGTTGTACCGAGAAAAACAAAAAAAGTTTTATTTTTTTTGGAAAGTCTTTAATTCGCTGTGTTTTCTCTGGTAAAATAAGCATGAAGGAAGCATGTCATGTTTATAACTCGGGCAAGACTTTCTTTTATGATAATGATTTTTCGATGAAGAAGGAGAATGAAAGAATTTCCCATATTGAATATTTTCTGGAAAAAAGAATTAGTGGTAGTGTATGGAAAGATTTGTTATTAGGCTATTTTACTATAGGCGATAAAATCATTCAGATTTTTTTTGAGATCGTGCTTTTTTTATTTCTATTTCCTGTTTCATTATTTGTAAAATATAAGGGATCAGTTGGGTTTATTTTATGTGAATATATAGAGCTCGTGAACCTTGTTAAAATTGTGAAGAAAAATAAAATAGACACTCTCTATTATTACTCTATCTATGAGAAGGATTCTAATATTTCATCAATTGCATTACAAAATGAGGGGGTAAGGGTTGTGAAAATAACATCTCTTACGCCATTAAAGTTTTGGAATCATACTATAGTAGCAGTTGATGAATTAATACTATGCGACATGAACCAATTGGAAGAATTGAGCACTTTCAAAGACACCATACAAGCTACAAATGTGAAAGTTTGGGGGCCTGAAACAATTGCCAACTCTGCAAAGCATTATTTAAATCAGAATAAATATGATTTAAATAAGAACGTTATTGGTTTTTATTCGACAGCAGTTTATTTGAGGGAGTATCAGGGAAATATTAAGCAGAATTTTGGGGGAAATGAGAATATAGTAAAGCAATACTTGGCTGAGTATATTAAGAATCATGTTGGTACTAAACTTATAATCTTTCCACATCCTAGAGAAAAAAAGAAAGTCTTTAAAGATAGGGTTAATGAACATTATAAGGCTTTTTTTGAAGGTATTGACTACTGTATTTATAATAGCCTGTCCCCATCTGCTGAATGTTTCGAAATGGTTGACTTGGGTGTAGCAATGTATTCAAGTGTTATATACGAAAGGCTTTACTTTGGGTTTAAAAGTATAATGATGCCTTTTGGGGAACTTGGATTGGAATTACCAGGTGAAACTTTAAGCCATATTTGTGCAAAGAATAAACTCGACTTTTTCAGGAAAATGGATGTTTTTATGAAGTTATCTGTCTCGGAATATTTTGAGGAGACAGGAATAAGGAAATCACCATTTATGATTAAGATTCTTAATAAAACTGGAAAGGAATGAGTATGGTAATTGCGAATTTTATGGCTTGGATATAAGAAGAAATATAACAAGGTGGCTGGATTGTTAATACCGTTTATAGCAATTCTTAAGCCTGTTTTTGAACTTAAATGATGAACTCAAATTCAGAGAAAAAAAAGGTACTTATAATCTCTTATGCCTTTCCACCATACCCTGGTATAGGAGGTCGGCGCTGGGCAAAGTTCACTAAGTACCTGGTAAAAAATGGGCATGAGGTATTTGTAATATGTTCTGAAAATCCTTTTAAAGAAAAATCAGCGTGGATTAACGATATAGAACAAATAAATATACAAGTCTATCCTCTTCCATTAAAATACCCAAAGTTTATACTGTTTGGAGTAACGAGCATTTGGGATAAGTTAATCTATCGTATGTATAAATTATATTTCTCATCATATTCAAAGGGAGTTATATTTGAGCGGACAATATTCTGGAGACAACAATTGCAGCGGAAGGCTTCCGTAATTATTGAAAAGGAAAAAATTAAAAATGTAATTGTTTCGATTCCACCATATAGGCTTGCTTCTCATTCTATTAAATTAAAGCAAAAGTACCCCGATATTAACCTTATATTAGATTATAGAGATCCTTGGACTGATAATAAATCATACCATGGCTTTAAAGGGCTTAGTGCAAAACGACTTATGTATGAAAGAAATCAGGAAAATAAGGCACTTGCTATAGCGGATACTGTAATTGCTGTTTCTGAAAACATGACTGAAAACCTAAAAAAAAACAATAACTGTAGAAAGGCAATAACTATTCAAAATGGTTATGACCCAGATGATATAATTGTTGATAATAAAGCGAAATATTCTATTGAAGGTGATAAATTGAAGTTCATATACGCCGGTACGGTATACAGTAATCTTGAATATATTATAGAGCCTTTATTGAAATATTTTGAAAAACTTAAAGAAAAGAACAAACCATTATATGATACCATCTCTTTTGAGTTTTATGGAAAACAAAATCCAGAATTCGAAAAAAAAATTAAAAATTTTGACAGTGATATAATATCATTACATGATTATTTACCTTTGATTGAAATTCAAAAGAAAATAAGGGAAAGTATGTTTTGTATAGTAATGAGTGCACCTGATCATTCATTTGCTTTTAATACTAAATTCTTCGAGTATATAGCAAATCATAAGCCTATTCTGTTATTCTCTTATCATGGTGATACATCAAAATTTATTCTGAAAAATAATTTAGGGTTTTGTATTAATCCTGACAATATAGAAAAAGATCTTGATAGTTTCTTTGCACAACTACAGAACACAATTTTGAGATTTAATTATGGTTTTGATACGGAACAATATGGAGTACCTTATCTTACATCCCAAGTGGAGGAAATATTGAAGTAATGAAAAAAGCATTAGTTAAATATATTCAGCGATTCTCTTACCCTCATAGTGTATATATATCAGCAATAAAGCCATTCATAAACCATATTGAGAAAACTATACTTATTGATGCTCCATGTGGCAATGGAGCTACTTCATGGTGTCTTTCAGCTATAAAGAGCCTTGAAGTGTTTGGCTATGATATTAGTGAGGAATCTATTCAAACAGCCAAAGATAGTTTTAGCAGAAGTAATTTATATTATTATGTTGCCGATATACATAATGTAATATCAAAGCATGAAGATATGCAATATTTTTGCATTATTAACTCGCTTTTTTTATTGCCCGAGCCTGACAAAATACTCGAGAAATTACGAGGGGCTTTAAATAAGGAGGGTAAGTTGTTTCTTGTTGTTCCAAATATACATACTAACAATTTTAAGTGGTTTCAGAAAAATTATCCTGAGGTTAATAAGTTTACTATTGCCGATTCTGAGTTTGGTGATTACTTTTCTTCTCGTGGATGGCATGTTCAGAAAATAAGCTCAATTGTATATGCACGCACTTTCAATAGAAAGGATGTTAAGTTTTTTTTTGTGTTTGCTCCGTTGTATTTAAAGGCATTGAATTTCGTTCAAACAATATTGAAAATTGGAAAGCCAAACTATTTTATGTTAGTACTGAATAAAAGCAATTGATGAGAAAGAAGAATGTTTTATTTACTTTCGACTATGAACTTTTTCTCGGCAAAAGAAGTGGTAATGTCAGTAATTGTGTTATAGATCCTACCAATAGACTACTCGATATTTTTTCTGACTTTAAATTGTCTAAGGCTATTTTTTTTGTTGATACAATATGGCTTATGCGGCTGAAAGAAATTATATTGAATAATGTAGCAGCTAAAAAAGATTTTGAAAGAGTGGTTCAACAGCTTAATGAAATTAAAAATAAAGGGCATTACATTTTCCCTCATTTACATCCTCATTGGATTAATGCGAGTTATTTAACAGATGTTAATCAATGGCAACTTATTAATTATTCAAGGTACCGCTTCCATAATCTTGATAAGGGTGAGCGTGAAACGTATTTCAAAGATTCAATCGGGTTTTTGAAGGAGATTCTTGGAGAAGAGTATAGGCCAATTGCATATAGAGCAGGCGGGTGGTCAATACAACCATTTGAAGATTTTGAACCTTTATTCCGTAAGTATGGTATAAAGTACGACCTGAGTGTTTTGCCCGGGAATAAATGTATATCAACGGGTCAGCACTACGATTTTTCTGATATTGACCTGAAGAGGCCTTATTCATTTTCAAAAGATGTTACAGTACCTGTTAATGGTGATTTTACTGAATTTCCGATCAGTACAATAGATGTACCTCCTTACAAATTGCTACTGAATAAGTTATTGCTTAAGTATTTACTATGGACTGGAGATCGCACTTATGGTGATGGACAAAGTATAGTGACCGAAACAGTTGAACAATCGGGAAAGAAAGGAGAAATGGTCTCTGTTGAATTGCTAAACAAAGTTAAATTATCACTCTACTTAAAGTTTCTTGAAAAGAATAATTATATGCATTTCATAGCTCACCCTAAAATGTTAACAGACCATAATATAAATACCTTTGTAAGGTTTCTTGAAAAAACCTTGAAATTGTATATTGTTGAAACTGATATTCGGAAGATGATTTAATGGAACTATCCTATTTTTGTATAAGTGAAAAAGAAAATTCTTATAGTTGTTGGTACTCGGCCTAACTTTATAAAAGTTACGCAATTTAAATCAATACTGAATAATTATCCTCTAATTGAATGTAAGCTCGTTCATACCGGGCAACATTTTGATGATAAAATGTCTTCAGTTTTTTTTGAGCAATTTAATCTGGTGCCCGATATATTCCTCAATATTTCGCACGGTACTCCTGTTGCACAGATTGCTGAAATAATGCAGGGGCTTGAGAAAGTAATGTCGGAATATAGCCCTGATCTGGTTATTGTTCCGGGAGATGTTAATTCTACCCTCGCAGGGGCTATTACAGCTAATAAAATGAATGTAAAGCTTGCCCATCTTGAAAGCGGGTTACGCAGTTACGATGTTACTATGCCCGAAGAGTATAACCGTATACTTACTGATGCACTTGCTGATTATTTTTTCGTTACAGAGCAAAGTGGGTATGATAATTTGATTAAAGAAGGCAAGAACAAGGATAGAATTTTCCTAGTCGGAAACACTATGATAGATACTATAATGGGCTATTCTAAGCAGATTGACCAGTCTGAAGTATTAAATAAATTAGGTGTTTCTAAGAATAAGTTTGTGTTAATGACGATCCACCGGCCTGCGAATGTCGATACATTTGAAGGGTTAAAAAAGCTCTGTAACCTTATCATTCACATCACTAATAAATATAAGCTTGTTTTCCCCGTTCATCCGCGAACTCTGAAAAATATGGAGAAGTTTGGATTGTATGATACAATAAAAGAGAATTTAAATCTTGTGTTTACAGATCCGTTAGACTATTTTTCATTTCAGAAGCTAACTAAATCTTGTAGCTTTATTATTACGGATAGCGGGGGCATACAAGAAGAGTCTACGTTTTTACAGATACCATGCCTAACCCTTAGGCCAAATACTGAAAGGCCTGTAACGGTAGATATTGGTACTAATGAACTTATTCCTTTTGATTTGGATATTATTCAAAAGCGGATAGAAAGCATCGAAAGTGGAGCTTACAAGAA
>DATHNG010000026.1:0-55530 GCA_035486275.1 Bacteroidia bacterium | reverse complement strand
AAATGGATGCATAGCTACAGATACCGCCAGAGTTGTTCATTCGGGCCAGACTGCCGGTATTTCAGCCAGCCACAATGTAAGTTGCTTTGGTGGTAATAACGGAAGTGCAACGGTAAGTGTTATAGGTGGAGACACATTGCTTTACGGATATCAATGGACTGGAGGGCAAACCAATGCTACTGCCACAAATCTTTCCGCCGGTGTAGACACTGTTTTTGTAACATATATTGCCAATGGATGTACTGATACAGTGTACGATACCATAACACAGCCATCAAAACTGCATGTAACATATAATGATACTACAAAATGTAACAGCGTTAGAGCAAATGTGCAGGTATTTGCTTCAGGTGGCGTTCCCTCCTATGCATATTCATGGAACAGTGGAAAAACTACAGCGTCTGCCGATACCAGCTTGCCCGGTGGAAGCTACACACTGGTAGTAACTGATAAAAACGGATGTACCGATTCCGTAAAAGCAAATATACCGGCACAAGCGTTGAACGCTAATTTTAAACCTAAACCCGATACAATTTTAGGCGGTGAATTTGTCTACTTCCAGAATCTCAGTTCAGGAGAAAATACCTGGTGGTGGAGTTTTGGCAATGGAAATTATTCAGATAGCCTTGACCCCTATGAGCAATATGGGGCCGCAGGAATTTATGATGTGTATCTGCACATAACCAACGCCGAAGGGTGCAGAGATTCTATTGAGGAAAAAGTATATGTAATTGAGAATTTGTATGTGCCCAATGTATTTACTCCCAATGGAGATGGAATAAATGATGCGTTCCATGTTTCAGCCGGAAACATGAAGGAGTACGCACTTTATATTTACAACCGTTGGGGTGAAAAGGTATTTGAATCCTATAATCCTAATATCGACTGGACCGGAACCAGCGATGCAGGTGTTCCTTACTCTGCCGGAACCTATTACTACATTTTAAAAGCAACTGACTATGAAGGTAAGCTTTATAACCTTCACGGTTATTTAGAACTTATACGTTAAGCTTCTTACTTGCTTATTTCAATTAATTTATTGGCCTTACTTCCATTAACAGTAACACTGCATATGTATGTGCCAGCAGCCAGGTCTGAAGTATTTAGTTGAACCATATTCCTTCCACTGTTACCAACAAAATCTTTACTTATTAAAACCTGTCGTCCGGAAATATCAGTCAATTCTATTTGAACAGCCCCGCTTTTAGTTGATGTGAAATCGATAGTTATCGACTCCTTTGCAGGGTTCGGGTAGATCGAAAATTCTGAAATATTTTTAATCTCATTTACCCCCAAAATAAGCGGAAGTAATGTCACTTGCTTTATAGCATCAACCGAATTATTATAACTATCCGTCAGTCTCAGGTCCAGGTCGTATGTGCCACTATTCAACCCATGTGTATTCCAATTTGCCAACAGGTTATTACTTACTTCAGTCGTATCAATTCCTGTTATTGCAGTCCAACCTGTATCTCCGTTAGGCTGATAGAATAATTGCCAGCTTTTAAAATACATCCAGTTACTTGTTGGCCCCCTGTGTATCCATGCTGATCCATTTACAGGCGCAACGGAATCAGCGAACATATTACCTGACTGGTTAATATTATCAAACCAGGCATCGCTTCCATCGAGAGCCTGCGGGTCAATGGGAACAGTACTTTGTACAACAATAAGTATTGAGTTATCAATAGCCTCGGCATAACCACTGCCACCAATTGTGGAGTATGCAAATATGAACAGGCTTGATTTTTCACTACGCACGTAACTGGTAACAGTTGCATTACCTGCTACAATAGTTGAAGTATCACTCGACCAATGATATCCGCCAGAGCCATCAACTACATAACCACTACCATACATTTTCGATGAATTCTCCGTACCTATTTCACCGGCAATACATCCGCTTACATTTATAATAGATTTATGGAACACATAAAAACTCCATGTTTGAACTGTACAATTTGTAAGGGTAAACGTACGATCGGACAAAGGGGCATTAAATGTACCGGCATAGGTTGCGTTGTCGGTAATACCTGAAACAATTACTGAATCCTTTGGTTTATCAAACCATAACCCGATAGAACGTATTTTAGAATTAGTAACGTTTATATTTGAGCCGCTGCTGGGCATCATAGCCCACATAATGCTATAACACGAGTCAGCCGACACATTATATTCTATTCCTTTTACCCCTGGCATTGAATTGTTAAATTTATATCCGTAAGCTGTATCGTGTTTCCCGAATGACCAGTTAATAACTGAACTATCAGGAAACTGGTGCCATAATAAAACAGACGTTGCGTTCTTAATATTGATGTTGCAATAATCAGAAATAATAAATTCACCCGCCTGGTTCGTGCCATTTATGGTAAGTGATGCGTGGCTGCCAATTCCGCTGGTCATCCAATCTGGCTGAGTTACATTCCTGAAAGTTATTTGCGCCGTATCATATACCGACAAATTGTGCGAATATCCGCCATAGCTCAATGTTGTATTACTTATAGTTGCAGTAGCGGTTCCAACAAGCACAAGCGATCGCTGGTAAAAATAGTTTTGTGGAAAAGACACAGTCGATGAATCAATAATTATCTTGCCTTTTTGTATTGCGTACATGTCGCCCAGATTGGTCACATTGGCATTTTTTATTATTAACACACCATTCAGCACTACAATTATTGGTCCGGTATGTGAATAAGTTCCGGTAATAACAAGTGAATCATACGGCGCAATACCTACATATATAGTATCGCTGGTACCTGTTGCTTTTTTAGGTACGTGAATAGAATGGCTTCTTACATTCTCATTAAACTGAAAAAACTGACTGAGATGAGGTTGATCTGACGAAAAACCTGAGGATTGAGTGTGTATTACCGTATTACTTGCAGAGGGCTTAACCTGGTTAAGTATAGCCTGCAGGTTATATTTTTGGGCTGATACTGAAACTATCTGCAGTAAAAAACTTACAGTAAATACAATAGTCAACAGCGGGTTTATTTTTTTCATTTTAATGAAATTAATACCCGAATTTACAGAATAATAAACAAATTACGAAAAACTGAGGGATTTAGTTCCTCTTCTTCATCATTTGACTCATTAAAGTATCCATCTGGGCACGGGTACTTTTTTCATCAGGCTGTGAGTGTCCTCTATGGCATGTAAAGCACATTACCATGTGAATAGTATCGGGCTTAGTCGAATTATTAAAGTTAAAATATGTTGAATTTATTGATGTTGTCATTTGCATCATATGACGCGCTATTTTCTTTTCGTCTTTAGTATCGCTGGCAAAATCAAGTCCCCGCTTTGTTGTATCACTCCATGAAGCGTTACAGAAACCACAATGTACACCCAATGAAACCGAATATTCACGCATAACCTTATGCAACTCCTTTTCACTTATATCCTTGGGCAGAATTTGCAAGTTCTTAAAACCTTCTTCTTCAGGCTTACCTGAATTAGTTGTTGTTGCGCCAATACCAACAAATACAGCTATCATCAATAATAAACTAATCTGCCACTTTTTCATAATTCTGTTATTTTAATATTGTAAAGCTAGTAAAAACAAATTACAGGGCAATATTCATTTGAATTGCAAAGCTTTCCGGTGGGCCAAGTAATCCAGGACGAACCATATAGGTTCTGTTCAACAGGTTTTTTATAATAAATGACATTTTAACTTTGTCAGTAGCCTGGTATGCTATATGTGCATCAATTATATAGTCGCCTGTATGATGAGCTTCACGAAACTCCTTGATGCCGGGAATTAATTCAGTATTCACAATATATGGAGGGTCATTCCCTACAAATACTCCATCTACATTAACCATAAAACTATTGTAACGTACATTACCCCCCAAGGTTAATTTTTTATACGTTGCTTCAAACCCGAATTTAGCTGTATATAGTGAACGATAATTCAATATCTCCGTTTGATTCAGAGAGTCTTTTTGAGCAGATGTAAGATTAGAATGCGACGATTCATATTTATTCACTGTATCTCTCTGCGCCAGGTTAATAGGGTCAATAGCAGTAAAACCGCCTATGAAACGAACTGCAACAGGGCCAATTTTACCTTCGCCGGTAACAGTAAGTTCAACACCCGAAATTTGCGCCTGCTCAATATTGATTGATTTAAACCCTAAAAAAGGTGCTTCATTAGCCAATTCTGCAGGGGTTGGATTAGGTGGCAGCCATAGGCCAAACGAGAAATCGATAAGGTTTTTATACTCTGTTTCAAAACCAGCAAGATCTACTATACCCCTCCAACTACCTATCTGCATACCCTGGCTTATCCCTATTTCAGAACTGTAACCTGTTTCAGGTGTTAGTGTAGGGTCCGGAAATATGCTTACCGGACCAACACTTGAATTAATATATTTCTCTGCTATAGAAGGGAAGCGGTACCCTTCTCCGTAAGATGCCCGTATAAATGTATGTTCCGCCAACTTATAATTAGCTCCTGCTCTGAAAACCACAGGTGAGTTTTCTTTAGATGTATCATCAATTACATTTGATTCCTTACGGATTCCGGCCGTTATATCGAGCCTGTCATCCAATAGCTTTTTCTCTAACTGCATATATGCAGCCTGATTTATGGATGTATGATCTCCATATAACTGCGCTACAACAATATCTTTGCTTTCTACAAGACCTGCAGAAAGAGTAATGTTATACTTAAAATTCTTCTGGTAACGTAATTCATAATAATACGATTGTGCTATTGAGCCTTTGTCACTTCCATAATCAACATTACTTGATAAAAAATATCGTGCCTGGAGTGAGATACGGCTACCATCAGCCAGATTGTAGTTTATAAATGGGTCAATATTCAAACGCCTTAACAACGTTTGTACCAGTGAAGAATTAGGCCCGCTCAGTCCGCCAAATGGCCTTAAAATACCTGCTGAATCATTTGCCCAAACCAACCAGGTGCCATTATTTTGGTACATGTAATTTGCTTTTACACCTACCATTAAACCATCTATATGTTTAAACCTATAGCGGGTAGCCATACTTGCTCTTGCCCGTTGATCGTATGAACCAAAGAGATAGCTTTTTTCATCAGCAAGATTTCCGCTTAATATCAGGTCCAATTGTTTTATCTGCTGACTGTGAAAGAAAGAGAAGTTATTGAAATAAGGTTGTTGTCCACCTTTCCATGGAACAGAGTCAGGCACGTTAGGATTAGCATATATTCCGGACATAACACTAAATGTTGTAACCGGTGTGGAAGTTGGCCATGCAGTACGTAAATTTATTACGCCGTTAAGTGCAGATGAACCGTACAATGCCGAAGACGCTCCTTTAATTACTTCTATCTGTGAAATTTGTTCCATTGGTAAAAAGTCCCATATTGCATCACCTGCATCCGGGGTTAGTTCAGGCAAACCATCAACTAATATTAACACACGGCTACCTGCACCATAGGTCCACCCGCTACCGCCACGTATGTTTGCTTGTTGGTCAATAACATCAACACCGGGTACATTGCTCATAGCTTCATCAACCTGGCGCATTCCTGTATTTTCAATATCCTGTGCCTTTAAAACCTGCATAGAAACATCTTCCTGCTGAATATTTTTGCCATACATACTGGCTGTTACAACAGTAGTTTGCAAATTCTGTGAGACCGGGGGAAGTGTTATATCATATATAGCATCATTACCATCAGCTTTTATCTGCATTACTTTTCCCTGGTATGTTACATACGAAAAAGTAACAGTGTGCTGACCAGGTGTTAATGTTATTTTGTAATGTCCGTTCAGATCGGTGGTTGTAGATTGGGTACTGTCAACAGCCACCACTACTCCAACTAAAACTTCCTGTGTAACAGAGTCTTTAACAATGCCTTTTAAAATTGTTTGAGCTTTTGTGCTATGTACTATAAAAAGTACGAATATAAAACCAACAAGGTATCCCTTAAAATTCCTTGTATGCCTGAGAAACGCGTAGAATTTTTCCATCAATATCTGAGCTTTCGACAAAGATAAAAATATTGAATTTAAACAAACAATAAAGGAACATTAATTTTAGAAATGCTTATTTTTTGAGATATTTAATTGCATTGCATATATTTGTTCCCTATTAACCAAATGAATGTTATCATGAAAAAAATTACTCAAGTATGTGTCCTTGCTTTTGTTAGTCTTATGGCTACCAGGGCCTCTGCACAAATTACCCTCAGCTCAGCTGATCTGCCTCATGCCGGCCTTACACTTGTTACTGCAACCGATTCTACATCTGCATTTATGGCGGGGCCAGCAGGTGCAAGCCAAAGCTGGAATTTTGGCACTGCAAAAAAACAATTGACCTCTGAGATCATGTTCATGCTACCTTCAGCAACAAAATATTCAAGCGTACCTGCTTTTACCAAGGCAAATCTCTGCGATTCCACTGCGGGAAAAACCAACACTGGCTCAGCAATTAACGGATATAATTTTTTCAATATTAATTCCAATGTATTTGAGGTCGAAGGTTCTGAGCAAATTGTTCCTTACAAAACCTCAGGCATTACTGTTACCTTCCAGGTTGAATTAAGCCTCGACAGTGAATTTGTACAGGCGCAATTACCAGGGGTTTATGGTGAAGAATTCCATGGAAGATGCAGAGGCCAACAAGACCAGGCGAAGAGTTTAATTATTTACGATTCTGTAAGGATCATTACCAACATTACTTATTTTGATACTGTTGACGCATGGGGAACCATGACACTACCAACAGGTACATTTAATGTATTACGTAAATCTCACCATGAAGTAGATGTTGATAGTGTTTCGGAACATTCTTCAGGAGGATCATGGGGCGCACCTAGTGCTACTACCACCACTTCTCATGTATATCAGTGGTTTACCAATGGTGCAGGATACATTTTAGCTGAAATGAATGTAAACCCTTCAACCGGTGCGTTTATGAATTTAGTATGGGATACTACTGCTGCTCCAACAGGTATTAATGAAGTAAGCTTTAACAGCCATATCAGTACTTTCCCTAACCCTTGTACCAGCCAGATCAATTTCATATTAACTGACAACAACACACAGGCGAAGAACGTTACTGTATATGATGTTACCGGCAGAGAATTAGCTAAGATTGAAATGAAGAACAATAATACCATACTGAATACAACAACATATTCAAGTGGTATGTATTTGTATAACATTACCGACAATAATGGTAATGTTATTGACCATGGTAAGTTTATGGTTAAATAAAACGTAATTTGGTTAAATAAAAAAGGCGCTCAATGAGCGCCTTTTTTTATTTGCCGTAAATATTTAGTTACACTCTTACTCCTAATACTAATATATCATCCAATTGTTCTTCTTTATTCCTCCAGCTATCTATAAAGTTTTCCAGGTGTTTCAACTGGTCATTCATACTTAAGTGTTTTATTTCAAGTAAAATCTCTCTGAATTTCTTTGTAGTAAGCTTTTTCCCTTTATCACCACCAAACTGATCCGCATATCCGTCAGAGAACATATATAATGTATCACCTTCATTTATCTGTGTTTGAAAAAGATCAAAACCTTGTTCTTCTTCAGTAAAACCGCCAATAGCTTTTTTGGTTGGCTTAAACTCTTCAATACTCGATGCGCCCTTTCGTATAACCCATAGTGGTCTGTTGGCGCCTGAGAAAGATACTTTCATTCCCTTATCTTCCTTTTGAATACAACACAATGCAATATCCATTCCATCGCGTGTCGAATCTTTATCGGTTGTCTGGCGCAACGATTTCCGGATACCTTTATTTACCATTGATAAAATATCGCCGGTATTAGAAGTGGCGTGCGAAGCATCATATAGTTTTTCATAACCAATAAGGCTCATAAATGCACCCGGTACACCATGGCCGGTACAATCTGCCGCACCGAAATATATCTTTTCCTTATTATGCAGAAAGAAATAAAAATCGCCACTAACTATATCTTTAGGTTTAAATAATATAAAGCTATCAGGCAATACCTTCTTAACTGTTTCCGCTGTGGGCAAAATAGCATCCTGTATTCGTTTTGCATAACTAATGCTATCTGTAATTTCCCTGTTCTTTTGTTCAATGCTTTTATTCTGGAAATCAAGTTCATGGTTCATTTTACGTTTCTGCGTAAAGCTTCTGTAGGCATATATTGCAAAACCCAGAACCAGCAACAACACTATTATTGCTGACCATGTAAGTACCTTTTGCTTTTTTAATTCGCCGTCTCTAACAGCCACTTGTTTTTCCTGTTCTGCTCTTTTAAATTCCTGTTTTATTTCAAAATCAAGTACGGCTAAAAAAGGCTTAATGCTTTTCGCATATTTTTCGTCGTACATAAAGTCGCCACCTTCATTCAAATCAGGATTAAAACGAATGAGTGCCAGCGGAGCTTGCAACAACTGGCCAATATCAACTCCATCAATCTTTTTAAAAATACTCACTTCAATATCGTAAGGTGAAAAACCCTGCTTTGCACGTGCTAATGGCACATCTTTTGTAGAAAATGTAATACACTTTGAAACGTAGCCTGGTTTGGAAAAAGTAAACATGTATTCGGTATCAGCATGAAGTATGAAACTAAAATCGCCATCGGGAGAGGTAACCTTTTGCAACAATACACTATCAGAGAATAATGAAATAACCGCTCCCTGAAGGCCCTGCCCTTTTTCTGTTACTGTTCCTTTTACTTCAATAGACCAGGTTGATTTTGCAGCAAATACATTTAGCGAAAGCAATAAGCCGAATAATAAAAATATATTATTTAACGATTTTTTATTTAACAAGAACATACTCAAATATTTTCAGCAAATGTATTACAATTAGCCTTGAAAAATAAAAGGCGAAACACTACTAGTTTACCTTAACTATTTTCCTGCTGATCCTTTCTCCGCCTATTTCAATGTTTAACATATACACACCTGGCTGGAGGCTACCGGTATTAATAGATTCAATTTTTGTATTACCCTGCAGTTTATTACTATATACCTGCTGACCTATCATGTTATATAGAGCTACTGTTCCTTCCATAGGCTCCGGCATTTCAATAAACAACTGGTTCTTTACAGGGTTGGGGTATATTTTCATCACTGACTCTTCGGGTGCAGATTGATCAAGACCAGTTACAAGACTGTTTTTTCCAAAGAAGAAAATCAATATATCTTTCATTACAGTGTCTTGTGCGGCTGATGGATAAATAGTTTCAAACGGATAAGCCATATAGACTAATTTACCGGTTCTTGTACCACCAGGAAAAACTCCCGCATAATGTATGCAGGCATATTCAGTATCTAAAGTAGTGTAGTGCATATCAGCCATGGCTCCATTAATGGGAGCAATTGCATCAGGGTAGTTCACATTATAAGTTCCGTGGGTACCATTATCGAAATTTATAGAATCGCCTGCATCAAAAATAGATGTACTGATTGGGTTTACCACACTTGCATAATATTTACTTGCTGTATTGTCTGGTGCATCGGCAATAAAACGGGCTTTTAAATAATCAGCATAGAATAATTTATCAACAGTACTACCACCTAATGATAAGTTGTATCCTATTTCAGAGCCTGATGTAAAAAGATATCCCCCCTGTTGTAAATACGAAGTAATATACGTTTGCTCTCTTGGGTCAAATGAAGTATCAGCAGTGCTTTCTTCACCAACTATCCAATCAACTGCTTTGTATTTAGTAAGTGAAATAAGTTTATCCGTTATTGCCCTATGTGTGCAACTTTCGGTATACCTGTTATTATTGAATAGTGCTGTTCCGTGCTGTATTGTAAAGTTGTATGTATTACCGGTTATAACGCGTTCAAATCCGCTTACAAGTAAGGTACTGTCATTACGCGAAGTTGGTACCGATGCCAAAACCTCTGACATATTTGAAGTAGTAGCGGTCAATGAATCATACGCCATAATTTTTACAAACTGGAGCTTATCAGTAGGCAAGCCTGATATAACAAGATTATTCTTATTCACCCTCAGGTGTTCAGAATAATTAGCTCCATCGGTACCGGTATAAACGTCGTAATGTGTTACTGATGGATCATTAAGCACAACTAATTTGAGCGATGTCGGGCTATTGCGCTGCCATGTAAATGATAACGGCTGATTTAAGCTGATCCAATATGGGTACCATGGTTCTGCAATAACTCCTTCATCACTTAAAATTGGGTTTAAGGTGGCAGATTCTAAAATACATTGTATAGTTGTTGGGGTTGTATCGTTAAGCCAGCAATTGTTCTGTACAAAACGCGAGCCATGGCTATAGTCCATATATATATCATCATGCACATTCGTCATAGGTTGTATATATGTTCCGTTTTGGTAATACCATCCGAATATTACCACGCGGTTTGCCGTAGTATAAATCATATTTGATATTACCACATCTTTCTTATCTCCACTAACAAGGTCACCCAATGGTAAGCCTGGTAAATAAGAATCTCTGGCACTGTCAACAATAGAATCATGCTTGGCAAAATAAGGCACTGTACTCATAGTGCCTGATATGGGTGGCAAGGGGTGCGGAGCAAGCTTTACCTTGGCAGCTGTCCATATGTCTCCCACCATTTTCCGGGTAGGTAAAGTTGTACCTGTCAGCGTTCCTATTTCTGTTGCCAGCATAGGGCTGATAGGGCACAAAAAATAATCAGAATCACAGCCTACTGCAAAATAATCGGGCATTACATAATACGTTACACTTTGTGTATCAGATCCAATAAGCGCTTTGGATTTAACAGGAACAAGGTTGCGGTAAAAATCAGGCACGTTACCAGCCTGAACCTGCGCGTAAATCATAACTTCACGCTGTGTAAGGCTAAGTGTTGAAGATGCAATTGTTGCTTCGAACTGGCTTCCTGAAAGTGCCGTTTTGGAACGAGCCGGAAGGTTTAATGTTTGGGAGAAAACAGTGCCAGCCCATAGGCTGCATAATATAAGTAATGCTTTTTTCATCTCGTAAAATTAATGGTCAGGGTTCACTAAGATACATTATTTTTCTATCCTTTATTGTATTTTTTCAAACGCCTTGCAATCAGTTTTCACCTGAATATACCACCTAAGGTAAAACGCCAATAATGGTGGCTAAAACATATAAATTGCAAGACCAAATTTACCATGAGACAATTTCAGAATTTGTTAATATCTATTTGACCAGAAAAAGCTTTTAATTCTCAGTAAAATAAATTACATTTGCTACGGTACTTCGATTTTTTTTGAAACCGGAATTTATGATTATCCCCCTGACTGCTAAAAAATTACGTTATGATTAAAAGAATACAAGAAAACTTACTTGTTATTCTTCAGCTTTTATTATCAAAAGCAGTTTTCTTATTTTTTATGTTGTCTTTCACCTCTGTTTCTGCTCAGGATATTATAATTCCTCCTTCTTATATTTTTTATCAGGGAGATACGCTTAAAGGTTTTAATTGGAAAGAGGCTCTTGATAATCCTACAGCAAAATCAGCTAATTCAAAGGAACTATTGCCATATCTGAAAGAGAGAGAAAGTGAATATGTGATAGAAAAGTATAACCTGGTAAACCCATACGTTAATCAGATTGATGCAGCTAATGCTTTCCATAAACCATTGGCAGGAAGCCCCTGTAATAATGTTGATTTTGAAGATGGAAATTATACCGGATGGACTGGATATATAGGAGAAAATAAAAACTCTGCCAAAGCTTTATTTCAAACTGTGGCAGGTATCAACACATTAGGTATAAACTCAGGTGAAAAATCCTGTTCATGGCAGACATTGGTTACCACAGGCACCGACCCTTACGGTAATTTCCCAATGCTTGATCCGGGAGGAGGAATTTATGCATGCCGTTTGGGAGGCGAAAAGACAAATCTTAATTGGACATATGCCTGTGGAAATAGTACTGATAATCCCAACAATTGTACTATGGGCGAAGTTTTAGAGCAAACCTTTGCCGTTACCAATGCAAACTCTTTATTCATTTATAAATATGCTGTAGTACTTAATGACGGAGGCCACCCGAATGGAGAAGAGCCTTATTTCAGAGTTGAAGTGCTAAATTCGGCGGGTGATACCATTCCATGTTTGCAATTTTATGTTCAGGGTGAAAATGGCGCCCCTCCGCCCGGTTTTTCATTGTCGGGAAAAACATCACCACAGGACGGTACTAACGTTTATTACCTGGGGTGGACAACAAATACATTGAACTTGAAACCATATGTAGGCACCAATGTTACTGTTCGTTTTACAGCTGCAGGCTGTACATTAGGTGGCCACTTTGGCTATGCTTATATTGATTGCAGTTGCAGCCAGATATGGCCAACCGTAGCGCCTTCTTGTTCTTCATCGGTTTTAACTGCACCGGGAGGCGGATCAAGTTATACATGGACAGGCCCGGGAATTGTAAGTGGGGGCAATACCATATCAGCTACAGTAAATGCGAGTGGAACATATTCAGTTACGGTGGGCATGGGAAGAGCGGGTTGCCAATATGTTCTTGATACTACTATTACTGTACCAGGGCCAATTGTTGTTAATACATCATCGGCACCTGCAGTATGTACCAATAACATTGGCAGCGCATCGGTTACAAGTATAACAGGTGGAACACCGTCATTTACATATTCCTGGAGCAGTGGTCAAACTACATCAACATTAAATAACCTGCCTGCAGGCAGCTATACGGTAACAGTAAAAGATGCCAATGGATGTACTCAACAGGCTACGGTAGTTGTAGCACATAATACAGCAACCCCTACTCCAACAATCACAGGTACAAATCCACTTTGTAATGGAGGCACCGGAAGCGCCGTGGCCACCACTATTACAGGTGGTACTGCACCATATACTTACGCCTGGAGCAATGGAAAAACAACTACAAGTGTCACAGGTCTTGCCGTAGGCACTTATACGTTAAACATGACAGATGCCAATGGATGTACCGGATCAGGAACGGTGACCATTACACAACCTACGGCAATAGTTATAACAACATCTACTGCACCAACTACGTGTACGGGCAGCACAGGCACAGCAAGCGTAACCAATGTTACCGGTGGCACATCGCCATACACGTATTCATGGAATAACGGACAAACTACTACATCTATAACGGGCCTACCTATTGGAAGTTATACTGTTACTGTTAAAGATGCAAATGGTTGTACTAAAACAGCCACCGTAACTGTAACCAGTGTTACTCTAACACTTACGCCAACTACCACAGAAGTTAATGAGTTATGCAACGGAGGAAGTACAGGTAGTGTTTCAGTCACCGGTGTGACCAATGGAACTGCACCCTATACATATACATGGAATGCCGGGCAAACAACAACTACCGTAACCGGATTACCACCCGGGACATATACAGTGACTGCAAAAGATGCGAACGGATGCACAGGAACAGCCACTGCAACTATTACACAACCTGCCGTTATTGCGGTTACAACATCTACAACACCTACAACATGCTCAGGCAGCACCGGTACTGCAAGCGTAACAGGAGTAACAGGAGGTACATCACCATACACTTATTCCTGGAACAATGGTAAAACTACTTCATCTATAAATGCATTACCCGCTGGTTCTTATACGGTAACCGTAAAGGATGTCAATGGATGTTCTAAAATTGCAACTGTAACAGTAGGAACTACCGGAGCAACAATTACTCCTACGGTAACAGGTGTGAATGAGCTCTGCAATGGTGGAAACACGGGTAGTGCATCTGTAACGGGAGCTACAGGTGGTTCAGCTCCATATACGTATACATGGAGTAATGGAAAAACCACTACGACTATTACTGCACTTCCGGTAGGCACATATACTGTAACAGCAAAAGATAATAACGGTTGCGTGGGAACCAAAACAATAACAATTACTCAGCCCACTGTTATTACAGTAGCTACAACTTCATCACCAACTACATGCTCCGGTACTACCGGCACTGCAGGTGTTTCAAGTGCAAGCGGTGGCACAGGTGCATATACTTATTTATGGAACAACGGGGCAACCACCTCAACCCTTAACAACCTTGCATCAGGCAGCTACACGGTTACAGTAAAAGATGCAAATGGTTGCACTAAAACAGCAATTGCAACTGTTGGAACTACAGGAGCTGTTATTACTTCAACTACTACATCAACTAATGATCTTTGTAATGGAGATAGTACAGGTAGTGTATCAGTTACAGGATCTTCCGGTGGCCTTGCACCATATACTTATACATGGAGTACAGGACAAACCACCACCACAGTAACCGGATTACCAGTTGGAGCATATATTGTAACAGCATTAGATGTCAATGGATGTAATGGAACTGATACTGCTTTTGTTACCCAACCAACACCGATAGTAATTACTACCGATACAACACCTACAATTTGTACAGGTTCCGTAGGAACAGCAAGTGTAACAAATGTAACAGGTGGTGCCGGAGGCTACACATACGTATGGAGTAATACGCTTACAACATCTTCAATAAACGCCTTAGCAGCCGGAACCTATACTGTTACCGTTAAGGATGCCAATGGCTGCACTAATACAGCTACTGCAATTGTTGGAACAGTTATAGATACACTTAAACCAACTGCGACATCTACAAACGAACTTTGCTTTGGGGACTCAAACGGAACTGCGTCTGTAACCGGAGTAACAAATGGCACTGCACCATATATTTACTCATGGAATAGCGGCCAAACCACAAGTAGTGTCACGGGCTTGCTTGCAGGGTCATATACAGTTAATATTACTGATAATAATGGTTGTACTGGAATAGACTCAGCGACCATTACTCAACCACTGGCTATGGTTGTTACAACCACTTCTACCCCTACAACTTGTTCAGGTAGTACGGGCACCGCGGGTGTAACAAGTGTAACTAATGGAACACCTAATTATAGTTATTCATGGAGCAACGGAAAGACAACTTCAACAATAAGTAATCTAACAGTTGGAAGTTATACCGTAACTATTACAGATGCCAATAGTTGTTCGCAAACAGATACAGTTGTAGTTGCTGCTGTCGGTGCAACAGTTACCCCTGCAGTAAGTTCTACTAATGTACTTTGCTTCGGCGATTCAAATGGTACCGTTTCTGTAACCGGGGCTACCGGTGGCACAGGGCCATATACTTACTTATGGAGCACAGGTCAAACTACAACTACAGTGACTGGCTTATTCCCCGGTACATATACAGTAACTGCAACCGGTGTAAATGGTTGTTCAGGATCAATTACAGATACCGTGGGTTCACCGACCCAATTAAATCCATCGACAGCTGCAACAATGGCAGTGTGTAACGGGCAAAACGGAAGCGCAACTGTAACAACTACGGGTGGTACGGCAGGGTATACGTATTTATGGAGCAATGGTATAAGCGGAGATTCAATTAATGCAGTGGCCGGATCATATTCTGTAACAATAACAGATGCAAATGGATGTGTTGATAGTGCAGCAGCCGTTATTGCCCAACCGGCACCTATTACTGCAACAACTGAAATTGGCCTGGCAACATGTACGGTAGCTAATGGTTCGGCGGGTGTAACCAGCGTATTTGGTGGTACCGGGCCCTATACCTATTTATGGAATTCTATACCGGCACAAACAACGGATACCGCTACACATTTATTTGCAGGTAATTATACGGTAACTATAACTGACGCCAATAATTGCAGTTCTCAGGTGGCAGTAGTAGTAACTAATGCTAATGGTACACGAGATTCAATAGTAGCTACTACAAATATTTTATGCTTTGGTGGCAATAATGGTAGTATTACTTTAGGTGTTGCCAGTGGGGTACCACCTTATACATTTGTATGGAGCAATGGCGCCACAACTCAGAATTTAGATAGCATTACAGCTGGTATATATTCTGTAACTGTAGCAGATACAAAAGGCTGTAAAACTACTGCTATAGATACAATTACTCAACCGCCGCCGCTGCATGATTCAATAATTAACCCGATAAATGAAAAATGCTTTAACGACAGCATAGGAAGCCTTACCGGAGTTGTAACTGGCGGTACTCCTGGTTATTCATATACATGGAACCCTGCTGGTGGAACAAATGCCATTGCAACCGGCCTTGGCGCATCTATATATACATTGTCTGTAACGGATGCAGATGGTTGTCTGGCCATGGCAATTGACAGTGTAACCCAGCCTCCACAATTAACACTATCTGCTGCGGCTTTCCCTGCAACTTGTTTCAACTCTTGTAATGGCCAGCTGGGAAGCATTCCGGGAGGTGGAGTAACACCATATTCTTATTCCTGGAACAATGCAACATCTTCTACTACTGCAAGCGTATTAAATGTTTGTGCAGGAACATATTCAGTACTTGTAACAGATGCTAACGGATGTAAAATTGATAGTATTGGTCTTGTAGTAACACAGCCTACCGCATTACGCGATTCCATTACTTCAATAATTAATAACAAGTGCTTCGGAGATAGCACAGGTAGCCTGGCTGTAGGAGTTACAGGTGGTAGCCCCGGCTATACATATTCATGGAGCACAATACCATTACAATCAACTGATTCAGCAACTGGTCTTAAAGCGGGCACCTATACAGTTACCATAACCGATTCGCATGGGTGTGTTGATACAGTTTCGGGCAGAGTTACACAACCAACTCAGGTGGCCTCAACAACAGCACCTCAAACCATATGTATTAGTCAATCTGCTTTGGTTACAGTAACTTCAATAGGCGGAACACCAGGCTATAGTTATATATGGCTGCCAGGCAACCAAACAACCGCCACGATTACTGTATCACCGACAGTAACTTCCACATACACTGTAATTACTACAGATACAAATAACTGCCCTGGCCCTCCGACAACGGTAGTAATAACGGTAAATCCACCACTGAAAGTAACTGTATCGCCTGATAAAGCAATCTGCCCGGGCACCAGTACACAAATTGGAGCAAACGGAAGCGGTGGAGACGGGTTCTATAATTATTCATGGTCACCAGCCACCGGGTTAAGTTGTTCAACTTGTCAGGATCCGATTGCAACACCAACCGTTAGTACTCAATATACAGTAACCCTAACTGATAATTGTGGTACACCTTCAGTAAAGGATAGTGTATTGGTTACACTTGATCCTTTACCTGTTGTTCAATTTACCGCCGATACATTGCAAGGCTGCTCACCATTATGCGTAAACTTTACAGATAAAACCCCTCCACCGCCTTCATTATCATCATGGATGTGGTCTTTTGGTGACGGGGGAACTTCTACAAATGAAAACCCTCATTATTGTTATGATTCAGCAGGGATTTATACTGTGTCTCTCATAGTAACATCTGACAGTGGTTGTGTCGACAGCCTCACTAAACCAGGTTATATAACTGTTTACAGTCACCCTGTAGCTGCATTCAATGCATCTCCGCAACCAACCAATATACTTACCCCAACTATCTATTTTACAGATCAGAGTACCGATGCGTATGGAATTAAGAGTTGGTTTTGGCAATTCCATGACACTTATGATAGCACGAGCATTCTACAAAACCCTCAATTTGTTTATCTGGACACCGGAATGTTTTGCCCAACACTTACCGTAACCAATGTACACGGGTGCACAGATGAAGTTCAGCATTGTGTTGAAATAAGTCCATTCTTTACCTTATACATTCCAAATGCATTCTCGCCAAATGGTGACGGATTAAATGATGTGTTTACCGCTAAAGGCACTTATGTATGTGGTTTTGAAATGTATATTTTCGATCGCTGGGGTATGTTATTGTACTACACGCAAGATATGAGTAAAGGCTGGGACGGAACTGTGCAAGGAGGTTCAGCTATATGCCAGGAGGATACTTATGTATACCTGATTACAGCGCAATCATGCGTTGATCAATCGAAACACAGGTATGTTGGTAGAGTTACAATTATCAAGTAACTATTTTAATATAACTCATTAAGGAATAATGCTATTTTTGGTGGTATTATTCCTTTTTACTTTAAAAGAAATCCTGTGTATAATACGCATATCACATGAAGAAGCATATTTTCTATCTTTTCATTATCAGCATTATTATGGCAAGCTGTAATAATGCATCAAAAGAATCAAAAGGCGCTGGTTCAGGCGATCAGGCTTTTCAGAGCCTTACCGATAATTTTCTTGAAGGTTATCTTAAGTGGAGGCCCCAGGCATCTGTTGCGTTGGGGTTTCATGAATACGACGGTAAAACAACTGATTTAAGTAAAAGCTCTATTGCAGGTGAAGTGGCACGACTGAAATCCGTCGACTCATCATTAGCCTTATTTGATACAACATCACTGAGCCCAAAGATGTTCCGTGACTACCGCATTCTTAGAATGGGTATTAATAATGAGCTATTTAATATTGTTGACTTAGGCGAATATACAAAGAATCCAATGAATTATGCAGGTGCAATAGATGTTAATATATATGTAAAAAGAAATTTCGGCCCTATAGAAAACCGTGTTAAATCTATTATTGCCATTGAAAATGAAGCACATAATATATTTGCAGCAGCAAGGGCTAACCTACAGGATTCGCTTGCCAAACCTTACATTGAAACTGCAATAGAAGTAGCAAAAGGCTCGGCAGATTTTTTAGGTGGAGATCTAATTACTGCTTTAAAAGATGTAAAAGATACTGCACTGATGGCCTCATTTAATAAGGCTAACAAACAAGCCATTGAAGAAGTAAAATCGTTTGCCGACTACCTGGAAAAAGAAAAACTTCCTAAAGCACATACACACTATGCAATTGGTGTAGATAACTATGAGAAAATGCTGCTCGATGTAGAGGGTATAACTCTTACCCCGGATCAAATTCTGGAAATAGGAATGAAAGAATTAAAAAAAGAACAAGATGTATTTAATGCAACTGCAAAAATAATAGACCCGAAAAAGAAACCGGTGGATGTATACCACGACATGCAAAAAGAGCATCCTACAGCAGAAGATCTGATACCCGATGCTAAGAAACACCTTGAAGCTATACGTCAATTCCTTATTGATAAAAAAATAGTAACCATGCCGTCAGAGGTCAGAGTGAAAGTGGAGGAAACACCACAATATGCCCGTGCATCGAGTACTGCCTCAATGGATACACCTGGCCCATTTGAAACCAAGGCTACTGAAGCATATTATTATATAACCCCTGTGGACCCAAAGTGGACTGACAAACAAAAATCTGATTGGCTATCTCAGTTCGACTACTATACAACTGACAATGTAACCATCCATGAAGCTTATCCGGGGCATTATACGCAATTTCTTCATTTGAATGCTTCTTCTGCAACCAAGCTTGAAAAGATATTTGGAAGCTATGCCTATATAGAAGGCTGGGCTCACTATTGCGAAAAAATGATGGCAGATGAAGGGTATGGGCACAATGGTGATTCTATTACAGGAGCCAAGTACCGCCTTGCACAATCGGGTGATGCATTACTGCGCCTTTGTCGTTTATGTGTTTCTATACAAACACATTGTCATGGTATTTCAATAGATTCTGCAACAAAATTCTTTATGGCAAACTGGTACCAGGGCGATAAACCTTCAAGGCAGGAAGCTTTACGCGGAACATTCGACCCGGGTTATTTGTTCTACACCATAGGCAAACTGGAAATACTTAAGCTAAGGGAAGATTATAAAAAACAAGAGGGTTCAGCTTTTACATTACAAAAGTTTCATGACGCTATGCTTGATAACGGTATGCCACCTATATTCCTTTTACGTGAAATATTATTGAAGGATAAAAGTATTTGGGGGCAAACCCTTTAATTATTTATTGCAGAGATTCATAAAATTTCAACAGCCTCGGAGTGTGTTTCTTAAGAGAAAGTGTCTCTCTGCTTTCCAATAGGTTTTTCACTTGAGTTTCATACGTTATTTTACCTATTAGTTTTCTTATATCTGCAAAGTCTTCTTTTTCAGGTACAGCTATTCCTAACTTATACCTTTGCACTAACCAACTTTGGTAAATAACATCGGCCGAAACTAATATGGGTATGCCAGACTCGACATAATTAAATAGTTTTAATGTCGTAGCATATTTATGCTTTAAGTCCGACTGGCCTGAGTTTACCCTAAAGAAGGGCATTATGCCGTAATGATATTTTGCCAGTTCACCAGGTAGGTCTTGCTGTGAAACAGATGTATGAAAATGAAAGAAAGAGTTCTCTCTTGATATTTGCTCATATTCTATATAATCAACCCTTAACGTTGATGGGCTTGGATAAATATGAAAATGTATTTTTTGCTTGGTCAGGTAGTCAATAAGCCAATGAAACTGAACTGCCCCGTAGTGAACTTTATCCCGGTGTGAGCCCATTACACCACCAGCATATACTAAATGAATATCATCCATTGAAAACCTCTTGGGAGTGTTTTGGAACAGATCATTATCAGTGTATAATGGAAAAAACAATCTTTTCTTTCTATCATTTATGCCCCATAGCTTCATTCCTTCACGTGGTTCTAAACTATGTGCAACAATTCCATCAGATAGTTGGAAGCACAGTTTTTCATAAGGCAACTCATCCTTCAACCACCTTAATTTAGAATCCTGACCGTAATATAATATATATACATCCTGGTAATCGGTAATAACGGGGGTTGTAGTATGATATTTTTTAGTTGTTTCCAATGCTATATACGGATATTTACTTTTAGGAGCGAAGCCATGCAATATATATGGAGCGGGTAATGATCTGATCATCCGTTTAAGGTGCCACTCGTTTCTAAAAAGCATCACATGATCTATTTCACTGCTGGAGAACTTATCTACAAAACCACGCTTATGACAAAGCAATACGGTTATGAATGAGTCATTCCTTTTACACCATTTTGCCATTCTTGCAATTCGGGGTGGAAGGAACTCACCCACATACATTATTATCTTTGAATTGTTCTGGCTAATCTTTAAATCGCTCTTTGCAGGCACAGATAAAAACCAAAGCATAGCATCCCAGGCTGATGTACATTTCTCATACGTAAACCATTTCAGCTTATTTATGAATATGTAAATAGAATTCAACTTAGGCATTTGCAACTATTTTTTATCAGACGTGGCAAAGTATTTAATCTTTGTGTAGCTATATACCAGGTCATTTACATCAGAAGATAATTTAAAATATAATATGGCACCACCATATAATACAGTCATTACTACTGAGCGTACCGCAATATCAATATACTTACTATGAAGGCGTGGTATCTGGGCCGCTATTACCCATACTGCTATTGTAATTACTAGTACCCATAAGCAATTAATGGTAAAGGGTTGCATATGGTAATAGTTATAAACAAAAATCAATCTTAATATATTATATAGTGAAATACTGATTAGAGTTGCTATAGCAGCACCCATCATTCCATATATTGGGATGAGAATAAGATTAAGAATTACAGTTGTAATAATAAGTAAAAGCATAAACCATAAATCTGATTTATATTTTTTTGATGTAACAATAATATAACCATTTAACCCTGTTGCCATATCAATATATTTTGACAATGCCAGTAATAAGAAAACATATTTAGCACTGTGGTATTCTTTAGGCATGAACATAAAAATAGAATCGATATTGACCCATAACCCGATAAATAGAATGCCGCCCAAAACCATATCTATTAAAGATGTTTTCTGATAAAGGTCTGCCATACCTTTCATATCTTTTTCTTTCCAATAGCGTGCCAAAAGCGGGTGTGCTATTTTCTGTATAGACCTGAAAGGAAGTGTCATTACCATTGCAATTAAGAATACTGTAGAATAAATACCATTAGGCCCTAAGCCTAATTTTGCAGTAACCATAAGTGAATCTATGCTCGTTAGCACCGTTCCCCCTAAGGCACTCATAATTGTAAATATTCCATAAACAATAATTATCCTGAAAAAACGGTTAAACCTTGCACTTTTAACAGGTTTAATAAATAATTGCTTAAGGAATGCAATATATACCAGCAAGATCAGTGCCAATATTGCATTACACAATATGTAGAGAACAACAAACTGATGAAAATCAATAAGCTTTAACGCATACATTCCTATAATTACTGTTACCAGCACGCGCCCTACTAATTCATTGGTAAATGTGGCAACCCCCGTTTTTAACAACGAACGCAGGTATGACTCCAGGTATTGAAAATACAATATTCCCAATGCTAATGGAATGTTATAGTAATAGAAATCAATAAGCATTGGCGATTCTCTGTAATACTGTATACAGAATGGCTTAAGAAAAACAAAAATTATGGTAGATATTATAAAGCCCACGGTTACAACACAATTAGTCCAGAAAAGAAAACCGTGATGTTGCTTGTCTTTGTCGTTAAAATAAGGAAAGAATCGTATACTTACAGTGCTGATACCAAGTGTAGCAACCTGGGCATATAAAACCGAAATAGTGGTTAATATGCTAATTAACCCAACTTGTGCAACAGTTAGGAAATTAGTGAAAAGTAATATTTTATTAAAATAGCCAAGCCCTGCACCTAAATAGGAGAAAATGGTTAAACGTATGCTGGCTTTCTGAACTATACCCATACTACCTTACAGATAACCTGATTCCATTATGGAATAACTCAACTAATTTCAACTTATTTCAAAAAATGCTGTACGAACCGAATCAAATCCTTTTTATATACTGGGTGGGAATTACCAATTATTTCGACCGCCAAAGCGCCAACACAATTACCTACAAAGCATGCTACTTCGGGTGCCGTTCCCGTATATGCAAGAAGGGTAGTTACTGAAAGCACAGCATCGCCAGCCCCTACAGAGTCCTTTACCGATCTGGCAACAGCCGGTGCTTTACATATCTTATTCTTCTCATACCACAATGAACCTTCCTGGCCTAGTGTAATTTGAATTTTATCTGCCTTGGTTACTTTCTTTAACTCCTTCACTAATGTCTCTACATTTCCATAGTTATCACCAAATGGCAGCCTCAACTCCTTTTCATCTATCGAAATATAATCTACATTGTTATACTTCGTAATATAATTATATCCGTAGTTATTACTATTTGTTTGAGCATTTACAGCTACATACTTACCGGCAGCTTCTATGAACTTAATAACATTTGGAGTTATGAAGCCATGCCCGAAATCAGTTACCAGCACAAGATCATATTTCGGAAGCTCTTTCTTTAAATATGCAATAACCTCTTTCTCAAGCTTCTCTTCAATATAATGGTCATTCATGAAGGTAACCTCAAACAACTTAATATTCATATACTTGTCCAGGTATCTTCTCTTAGTTGGTGTCGGGCCATCTTCTCTTTCAAAAAATTTAGCATCAACCTCCTGAGATAGTGTTTTACCAATTACCTTGTCTTGCATATTTTGTTTGCCAAGGCAAGTAACCAGTTTTACTTCTCCCGCAAATTGTTCAAGGTGATTAGCAACGGCCAGAACTCCGCCAGCAAAAACCTCCTCACGCATATATATGCTTGATATGGTAGGCGACTTTGATGACTTACCTAATGGTGAGCAATAATGATATTCATCAATAATTGTATCGCCAATTACCATGACTTTTAGTTTATTCAACTTTTCAAGCTCACCTAAAATATAATCAGTCGAATGTTTTTTCTTTAGCCCATCAACGAAACTTTGTGCTTTAGATCCGTGCGGATTAAAATGAGCGTTGATAAGGCTCGATGATGAAAATGTAATTTCTTCAGTAAAATACAACTTACCGCCAACTGACTTTACTGCATCCTCTTCATCATAAATTCCTTTTGTAAGATCTTTTTCTTTATCCTTATAATCTTGTCCTTTTACGTAAAAATCAGGCCGTATCATTTTTATAGTTTCAACGGCGGTAGGCCAGTGATTAAGTGCAACGTAATCTACAGCTTCCATTGCTGCAATTGCCTCCATACGAAGTTGCTCAGTAAATACAGGTCTGCCGGGGCCTTTATTTACAAAGCGATCTGGTGTTATGGTAACTACAACAACATCTGCCTGTTCCTTTGCAGCCTGAAAATGTTTAATATGGCCCGGGTGCAACAGATCAAAACAGCCATGGCACTGAGCAATGGTTTTACCTTGCTTCTTTAGCTTCTTACACTCAACTGCAAGTTGCTCAAGCGTAATTATTTTATTTTTAAGTTTACTCATATTATTTACCCAGATATTTAAACCAGTCCTTAGTTGCTTCTGCAATACTGGCAGGTTCCCAAAGCGGAGCTTCTCTCCAGTAGTCAATATTATCCATCATAATTTTCACACCTTCTTCAAAACTCACAATAGGCTTCCACCCTGTTTTTTTCTGAATTTTAGTTGTATCGGCAAAAGTGCAATCGGGTTCGCCGGGGCGTTTTGGAACATATACTACAGGACCACCTAAAAGTTCAACCAATAAGTTTATGCTATATGTATTTCCGCTACCCACATTCATAATTTCTCCTGCACAATTCTCGGTATTCGAAGTTGTAACACAGGCATTTACTACATCTGTTACAAATGTAAAATCGCGTGTTTGTTTACCATCACCTACAACAGTATATGGTTTATTGTTCAGTTTCTGAGCCAGGAAAACACCAAACACTGCTCCATAAGTACCCGATGTTCTTGCCCTTGGTCCGTACACATTAAAGAAACGAAGTGCAGTAACATTCAGGCCATAAACTCGGTGCCAATGCATACAATATTCTTCGCCCACGTATTTTGTATGCGCATAAGGGTATTGGGGAGAAATAGCTTCCGTTTCCGGTGTAGGGTATTTACCAGGTATGCCATAGCAAGACGAAGATGCAGCATATATTATACGTTGTACATTCTGATGACGACAAGCCTCAAGTACACAAATAGTACCATCGACATTTGAACGGTGATAATTCATTGGGCGCTCTATTGATGGCACAATATCAGCCAAGGCTGCAAGATGATAAACTCTTTCAGCACCTTTAAATAAAGGCAATATTTTATCATATTCAGCAATATCAACATGATGGAATTGAACTTTCGGATTACCCTTATGGTGTTCAATATTCCTTAGTGAACCACTACTAAGGTTATCAAGTACAATAACTTCATTCCCGTCATTTACTAATCTATCAACCAAATGGCTACCAATAAAACCGCAGCCTCCTGTTACTAATGTTTTCATGTTTTAATTTTCAATTTAAGCTCCCCACTTTACATTTTCTTTAAGAATCTTTGCCGGGACACCGGCAACCAGATTATTTGCATCTACCGATTTAGTTACAACCGCTCCTGCTGCTACTATAACGTTGTCCTGTAAAATTACATCTTTTAATATCATTGATCTTTGCCCTAACCAGCAATGATTACCTATACGCACTTTTTCAATTCCCATATCAACCTCAGCATTGGCTTCTGTAGATAATTTATGCCCATCATTATCACGTATTATCACGCCTTGTGCTATCATACAGTTTTGCCCTATTTCAATATCACTTAGCGCAATTATTTGTGTCCCTCCGTTTATAGCAGTACCGTGTTTTATTACAATTTTTGCATTAATTCCATTTATAGTTACCCCCGCATAGAGTGTTACATCTCCCTCAATTTCTAATGTTGAATTATGTAAACTTATCCGACAATTATCTTTACTTGAATCAAATCCTCCACCGTCAAAATACCCATAATCAACACCCACTTTCAGGCTACCATTATTAACAATTATTTTAGAGTTTTTAATATTACACATGGTAGAATGATGAATCCCTATTTTAGAATTACCTATAAGCTTAATGCTTTTTTTCAGGCTCCAATATCCATTCCACTTATTATGGGTGTATTTGATACTATAAAATAACCGACCATAACATATTTGTAAAAGGCCATAAGACCTACTCATCAACATCTGTCTGGCTCTACCCACTTAATTCTGTTGGTTTATTATTCTATGAATGGCTTTTATAAAACTCAATAACACAATCTGCAATATAATTCACTTGCTCGTTTGTCAACTCAGGATATACTGGAAGACTTAGGATGGTTTCGGCTTGTTTTTCCGTTACCGGAAAATCGCCTTTTTTGTAACCCAAATATCTTGCAGCTTCTTGTAAATGAATTGGGATTGGGTAATGCACCTTGGTGTCAATTCCCCTTTCAGCTAAAAATGCTTTAAGTTCATCTCTTTTGCCGGTTTGAATAATGAAAGTATGATAAACCGCTTTTTCATAAGCCTTATCATGTGGCGCTATAATTTCCAGATCCTTAAGCTTGTTATAATACGTCTCAGCAATTTCATGTCTCCTGGCAGTCCACTTTTCAAGGTGTTTTAATTTAACATTGAGCAATGCAGCCTGCAAATTATCTAAACGTGAGTTATAACTCCAGAATTCGCATTCATCACGATTCTTTAAACCATGATTTCTTGCCTTAAGTAAGTAATTATATGTTTTCTCGTCGTTAGTTGTTATCACACCGCCATCGCCAGATGCTGCAATGTTCTTTAACGGATGTAAACTAAAACAACCTGTTATGCCAAAGCTGCCAACAGGTTTATTTTTGTATTCTGCCCCAACAGCTTGTGCGCAATCTTCAATAATTTGAATATTATGCTTTTTTGCCAAAGCAAGTAATTCATCCATTGGTGCAGGTCTGCCGGTTAAATGCACAGCAATAATTGCTTTTGTTTTAGGCATTATGGCTTTTTCAACCTTCTCCGGGTCTAAATTAAAATCGCTGGTTACATCTGCAAAAACAGGCTTTGCACCAATCAATGCAATTGATGAAGCCGATGCAAGAAAAGAGTTTGGCGCCGTAATTACTTCGTCACCTTCTTTTATACCAATAGCTTTCATTGATAGGAACAAAGCATCTGTTCCGTTAGCCACTCCAATTGCGTATTTGGTTTGTGCAATAGCTGCGAAGCTCTTTTCAAAATTCGTTAAAGCCTCACCCGCAATAAATTGGCCACTTTCCATTACTTTCCAGAATTCAACTAGCAGTTGTTCTTTTATAGCAAGGTTTTGCAAACCAAGATTTATGTAAGGCACCTGCATTTTTTTCGATGTTGCAAGCATTATTGTAAGTGTATTAATTGCATTAACTTAACATTGAAATACTTAGGATCGGAAAGTGAATCAGGTATATGCCCCGCTTCAAATTCACGTTTCAGGTCAACAGACGCTTCTTCAATGGTATGTTTTGGTTCAAAGCCCAACTCTTTCTTTATCTTTTCTGAAGAGATATGGTAAGAGCGATGATCATTAGTTGGAGTTGTAATTATTTTCACCTGATCACCAACGGCGTGCTTAACCATTTGGGCTATTTGAGAAACCGTATGGTTCTCGTATCCTGCATTATATATTTTACCTGCAATTTTTTCAGAAGGAAGAGTAAGCAGATAACAATATAGGTCTGTCATATCTTCAATATGAATATTCGGACGTTTTTGTTCGCCGCCAAATACAGTAATTTCCCCTTTATTAACTGCTAGGTTGGTCAATATATTAACTGTCAAATCTAGTCTTAAACGTGGACTGTAACCACATACGGTTGCCGGGCGAATAGTAAGTGTAGTAAATTCTGGCGACTGATATTTTGAAAGTATAACTTCACAATTTGCCTTGAACTTAGAGTAATCGGTTAGTGGTTCAAGTGGTGTATCTTCAGTTACGTTTGGCATTTCTTTAATTCCGTATACGCTTGAAGAAGATGCATAAATAAATCTTTTCACTCCACTTTCCTTTGAAATTCTAACCAATGGTTCGAAAGCATCAAGGTTAATTGATTTGCCAAGTGTAGGATTAAGTTCAAAACTCGGGTCATTTGATATGCAGGCTAAATGTATAACCGCATCCTGCCCTGCTAATGTATTTCTCAAAAGCGCCTGGTCTCTTATATCACCTTTTACTTTTTTCAGATTAGGGTGGTTAGGTAATACAGCTTCTCCGTATATCATAAGATCTAATACGGTAACATTGTAACCTTGTTTTAATAATTTCGGAACGAGAATGGCTCCCACATAGCCTGCTCCACCTGTAATAAATATATTTTTCATATTATTTTATAAGACCTGCAAAGATACGAAATAAAGAAAATGATGCCAATGGTTATTTTACAACATTAAATCATTGACTATCAACGTAATACACCTATACAGGCAGAGAGAAAACGAATAGTTCCTCTTATAAAGACCTATAACTTAACATATTCCATAGTAACCTTAAACTGCTTATTCGGAATTGCAGGAGATACTAATTGTGAAGTTGGAAGCTTACGATTGGTGTGAATAGCGCATAAGGTATTGGACACATGATATAGATTTCCTTCCGTTCCACTTGGTATACCCTCTAAAATACCGGCTAAGGTTTCCCAAACAGGTGTAGCAGGGTCTTTACCATAATCATGCCATATTACTATTGAATTCTCATGTGTTAAATACTTGAACACTTTTTCCGTGTCACTCTTAATAAAATCGTACCTGTGATTAGCGTCAACAAATATCACATCGAATTTTGTCTTCAATCCTGCATAATCAAAAGTCTTGGAGTCACCATACACATGTTTTATTTTAGGGTTCTTTTTTGAAAAGAATCCAAACAGGTTTCTGTATATACCTCCAAATGCATCGTCGGGCAAATTAAGCGTATAGCTTTCACTACAAACGTCTGCAACATTACTTATGCTTTGTCCCCTCCATGTACCAATTTCAAAATACCTGCAATTCGGAAAACTTCGGCACAACGATTTTATAATTGCCAGGTCAAGCGGTGTTGAACCGCCACCCAAAAAGTCAACTACTTCAAGTGTTTCCTTAAAATCTGGTATCAGATCGTTAATTTCAACAACAGGCAGGCCTTTGCTAAACTTACCATGCTTCTTGTCGATATACTTTTTCCATACACTATTATCTTCCACTATCCTGTAAAGCAGCTTAGGGTTTCCGGCCATTTCGTAAACTGCCTTGAAAGGTATTTTAATTTTATTGAGCATATTCTTTGGCTGAAATATTAGCGAACAAAAGTAAGTTATTTTTTTAATGTTATTGGCTTAAATCAGAAGGCCATAAACCGGGTGGTTTATAGCCTTCTGCTAATAATGAAATAAGGCAAGTCGCCTACCTTAATATCCCCAATATAGATATACTTATACTAATTTTTTTTCACAACCTTAGCCGGCACTCCCACCGCAGTAACATTAGCCGGCACTGCATTTATTACAACACCGCCCGCACCAATTACAGAACCTTCACCAACACTTGCATCGGGTATTACTATAGCACCGGTACCCAAAAAGGCATTGCGCCCTATTTTAACACGGCCTGCAGTATGCACCCCGGGACCCAGATTAGCGCCATCTTCAATTATATTATCATGATCGATAGTTGCGCCAGTGTGAATATTAACACAATTACCAATGCGTGTTCCTGTAACAATAATAACCCCCTGGCCTACATAACATCCTTTACCAATTACAACGTCGGAATCAAAATGGGCTGTTGGGTGAATTGCGTTGATAAGCTCAATACCTGATTGGATTATTTCTTCAGATAACGATCTTCGCATTGGATTGTTACCAATTGCAACAATACCAGCTGCAACACCAAGTTCTTTTCTAAATTGAGATAATTGATCAGTCGAACCAATAACTTTTATACCTTTTATTTCAAGGCCATGTTTACTCCTATCATCATCTATAAATCCAACAACATTATAAGTATCACCAGCATGCAACATTTCAAGTACAACCTTTGCATGGCCGTCAGCCCTGGCGCCAATAATTATAGTTGGTATCTTTTTCATATTTCAAAAATATAAAATTACAACTTAACTAACCAATCAATTGATTTAGTTTATTCTTGTAATTTACATTGCTTACTGTTGTTGTTCTTGAATTACTGCTTATCTTTGTGTACCGCCTTATTGAGGATAACATTTTGTTTATACGCATTCCACATGCAAAAGAAATCAATTAAGACTTCAAGAATCCTCTGTCTATTAATTATACTATTTAGTGCCCCGGAGAATTATATACTTAGTCAAAATCTTGTACCCAATTGGAGTTTCGAACAATATTCTGCATGCCCAAATGGCTATACCCAAATTGCTAATGCCATTGGCTGGTATCCATCTTATGTTGATAATTGCTGTAGTTATCAGGTCGAATATTTAAATGCTTGCGGAACCCCAGGATTCCAAGTTCCCTCAAATGTTTGGGGTAATCATACGGCAAGTACCGGGCAGGCCTATATGGCTCAGGTTACCATGGCACCAACTGTTACAACAAATTACCGTGAAAATATTTATGCTAAACTGATAAGCCCACTGGTACCTGGTGAAACTTATTATGTCTCCATGAGAGTAGTTAGCGCTACTGATTGTGAGAATACTACTAATAATGATGGTATCAAGTTTTCTACTAATTCATTTTTCTCAGTGAATAATATAGCGGCTGTTCATTCCACGGTTGTTATTACCGATCAGGTAAATTGGACAACAATATCCGGATGCTATATGGCAGACAGTGCTTATACATATATTGGCGTTGGCAATTTTTTTGATGATGCGCATACTACAATGTCTTATTCTTGCTCAAGTTGCAGTAATGTATATCCCGGATATTACGTGGATGATATTTCGGTTATTCCAATGACAATAACTGCAAGCCAGTTTTCGATTTGTAAAGGTGACTCATCAATACTAACAGCAAGTGGAGGCACTTCATATTTATGGAGTAATGGAAATACAAACAGCTCGATTATTGTAAAACCAACAATAAATGCTACCTATAGTGTAAGTATCACTAATCCTCATTGCACATTAGACACTTCTATTACTATTACCGTTGGAAATTCGGGCATAATTACAGGTAATGACAGTGTTTGCGATGGATCAGCCATATTCCTTACAGCCTCACCAGGAACGGCCTATTTATGGAATACCGGAGCAACGACGAGTTCTTTACAAATTAACCATGCAATCACAGCAGATAGTTTGTATTATGTTATAATTTCAAATGGCAGTTGTGTTGATACTGTTTATAAGAAAATAGTGATATCTCAACCAAGTGCTATCAATGCTTGTTGTAATACCACTATCTCAAACGGAAAATCTATACAACTTAATGCAACAGGTGCATCCAATTATGTCTGGACTCCTTCGACCGGATTAAGTTGCACAAATTGCCAAAATCCAATTGCAACTCCTCTAATTACAACTACATACACTGTAAGCACTCTAAATGCTAATACATGCGTTTTGCCTGATACAGTAATAGTTAGCATAGAAACGTTATGTGCTGATTATACCGTACCCAACATATTTACACCAAATGGAGATGGAGTCAATGACTATTTCGCCATAAACACTCAAGCCCTGGATGTATATAAAATATCCATATATGACAGGTGGGGTGTATTGCAGTACGAGTCAAATTCACCAAGCATAAGTTGGGATGGACATAATAGATCAGGAGAAGAAGCTTCTACTGGTGTATATTACTATATCATCCGATCCTCCTGCAACGGAAAGGAATATGATAAGCATGGTTACCTTGAATTAATTAGATAGGCTAATAGATCATACTAACTAAAAAGAGGATCAGTAAAGGGCCAATTTTGCTATATTCGCAGGCCAAATTAATATGTTTTTATGAAAACAAGTTCTTACTTATTTATAGGGTCAATGTTAATATTATCATCGTGTGGTAATAGCAACAAACAATCTGCAGAAAACAATTCTATGATATCACCTACTAATCCATTCCTGAATACGAGTACTTTACCATTTCAAACAGCCGATTTCACGAAAATAAAAGATAGTGATTTTAAACCCGCTATAGAAGAAGGTATAAAGCAGCAGTTAGCTGAAATAAATAAAATAACAGAAAACACCGAGGCTCCTACATTTGAAAATACGCTTGTGGCCCTGGAGAAAAGTGGACAGATGCTGCATCGTGTAAATGGTGTATTCAATCTGTTAACAGGTGCTAATACCGATCCTGAACTACAAAAAGTTTCTGAAGAAGTAGCACCAGATCTTTCGGCTGCTAATGATGCAATGTTTCTGAACACAAAATTATTCAAACGTGTCGAGGCAATCTATAAGCAAAGAGAACAATTGAAACTTGATGTTGAATCGAGCCGATTGGTAGAATATTACTACCAGAAATTTGTTTTGTCGGGCGCTAACCTTTCAGATAATGCAAAGGACAGCATGAAGAACCTGAACAAGGAAGAAGCTTCATTAAGTGCAAAATATACCAATCAGTTATTGGCAGCTGCCAAAAGCGGTGCTTTAATTGTAAGTAATAAAGAAGAAATAGCCGGGCTTTCAGATGGAGAACTGGATGCCGCAGCAATGGCTGCTAAAAATAGTAAGCAAGATGGCAAGTGGATGATTCCTTTACAAAACACCACCCAGCAACCTGCATTACAATCGCTCACTGTGCGTGCAACACGTCAAAAGCTTTTTGAAGCATCGTGGAACCGCGCAGAGAAAAGTGACTCCAATGATACCCGTGCAACCATTTTACGCCTAGCCGCAATTCGCGCCCAAAAGGCTAAGCTATTAGGCTTCCCAAATTATGCTGCATGGAGGCTAATGGATCAGATGGCAAAGACACCTGAGAATGTAGAAAAATTCTTCGCTCAGCTGGTGCCTGCAGCCACTGCCAAAGCAAAACTCGAGGCAGCAGATATTCAGAAAGTAATAGACGAGCAGAAAGGCGGTTTTCAATTACAACCTTACGATTGGAACTTTTATTCTGAACAGGTTCGCAAAGCTAAATACAACCTTGATGAAAGTGAAGTAAAGCCATATTTTGTATTAGATAGTGTGCTGAAAAATGGTGTATTCTATGCTGCTACCCAGCTCTACGGTATCACCTTTAAAGAACGTAAAGATATTCCTGTATATAATAGTGACGTAAGGGTGTTCGAAGTATTTGATAAAGATGGTAGCTCAATGGCGCTTTTCTATTGCGATTATTTTAAACGCGAAAACAAAAATGGTGGTGCATGGATGGACAATATGGTTGGCCAATCGAAACTATTAGGTACCAAACCGGTTGTATATAACATTTGCAATTTCACCAAGCCTGCTGACGGGCAACCTGCATTAATAAGCTTCAGCGATGTTACGACTATGTTCCATGAATTTGGACATGGGCTGCATGGTATGTTTGCTGACCAGCAATTTTTAAGTTTATCGGGTACTGCAACAGCACGCGATTTTGTAGAATTCCCATCGCAATTCAATGAACATTGGGCATCGGACCCTCAGGTGTTTAAGAACTATGCAAAGCATTACAAAACAGGCGAGTTAATGCCACAAGCATTGGTAGACAAAATAAAAAAAGCTGCAACCTTTAACCAAGGCTACGCACTTACTGAAATTTTAGCGGCTGCTGATCTTGATATGCAATGGCACGATATTTCTGCAAATGCTAATGTATCGGACGTTGACAGATTTGAATCTGAAGCATTGCAAAAAACACATCTCGATCTGCCACAAGTTCCTACACGTTACCGTTCAACTTATTTCCTGCATATATGGAGTAACGGATATTCAGCAGGGTATTATGCATACCTGTGGACTGAGATGCTGGATGATGATGCATTCTCATGGTTTAAAGAACATGGAGGCCTTACAAGAGAAAATGGCCAACGTTTCCGCGATATGATATTGTCTCGAGGTAACACAATTGACCTTGCAACCATGTTCCGTAATTTCCGTGGCAGAGACCCTGAAATAGGACCTATGCTTGAGAACCGCGGTTTAGCAGAAGCCAAAAATTAAGGTATTCTTCCTGTTAATTTCTTCCTTTAGCTCCATAGAGAAGGGTTTAGAAGGCATGTCCTTTCTTTTGCCTATCTTTGTTACATACTAAAGAATAAACTATACATTCAGATTTTGACATTCGAAGATTTTAATTTTGAACCCGAACTACTTGAAGGGTTACTATCAATGGGTTTTAAACAACCCACACCAATACAGGAACAAGCTATCCCCATTATACTTGCCAATCGCGATATTATTGCCTGCGCCCAAACCGGCACTGGTAAAACAGCAGCCTACCTGCTTCCACTGATAAGTAAAATTATTAAAAGCAAAAGCGAAACGGTTAACACGCTTATTATCGTGCCCACCCGCGAGCTTGCTATACAAATAGATGAAGCCATACAAGGCTTTACCTATTTCGCACCTGTAAGTGCGCTTGCTATTTTTGGTGGTAACGATGGTGCTTCGTACGAACGTGAAAGAAAAGCGTTGATACATGGCGCCAATATAATAATTGCAACTCCGGGCAGATTAATCTCGCACTTAAATATGGGTTATGTTAAGTTCGATAAAATTGAACATTTAGTGTTAGATGAAGCAGACCGGATGCTTGATATGGGCTTTAATGAGGATATAAGCAAAATTATTACCCACTTACCGAAACAACGCCAAAGCCTTTTATTTTCGGCGACCATGCCCCATAAAATAAGAGAGCTTGCGAAAAAAATATTAAACAATCCGGAGCAAATAAATATTGCACTTTCAAAACCTGCTGAAGGTGTAACACAAAGCGCATACGTAGTTTACAATACGCAGAAAATGGAATTACTGAAAGGTATTCTGCAGGAAAAAAGATCAGACAGCGTTTTAATATTCTCTTCGACAAAGGACAAGGTTAAAGAAATGGAAAGAGAATTACATAGAGCAGGAATTAATGTTGCTGCGATACATTCCGACCTGGAACAGGACAGGCGTAATGAAGTGATTCGGGAATATAAAGGTCGTAAAATAAACGTTTTGGTTGCTACTGATATTCTGTCAAGGGGTATTGATATTGATTCAATTGGTCTGGTAATTAATTACGATGTACCACGCGATGCAGAAGATTATATACATCGCGTTGGAAGAACAGCAAGAGCTGAATCTACAGGTGAGGCAATTACATTTATAAACCCTGAAGATCAATATAAGTTCAAAAAAATTGAGGATCTTATCGGGAATGAAATAAAAAAATTACCCATACCTGAGAAGCTTGGCGCGGGCCCTGAATACAATCCGCAAAAAAACTCCCAATTGGGTTTCAAAAAACCGCATGGCGGCAAAAAAGGCTCTTCATTTAAGCCTCGCCATTCTTTTAAGAAAGCAGGGAATAAGTAGGTTCTCAGAAATAATACGATCATTTATTTAGTATGTGGTGATTATTACAAATTGCTGTAACAAATTAATCGGGCTTGCCGTCATACGTCAAAATAACCCAATTAAAATCTACAGCCATGAGAACACACATCATCTTAGTAATTTCAATGTTATTGGCCACATTATGTATGGGCCAAAACAAAACTCAGTCAGAAGCTATTACCTATGATTCAACACTCGCCAGCAAACTTGGCGCCGACCAGTTTGGCATGAAAGAATATGTAATGGTAATACTTAACAAAGGACCTGTGACAATTAATGATGCAAGCGAGAAGAATAAGATCATAAAGGAACACCTCAAAAGTATGGATGATTTGACCAAAGAAGGCAAAGTGGTTTTCTCGGGCCCTTTGGTAAATGGTGACGACATGCAATGGATGGTAGTATTTGAGGTAAAAACTACCGATGAGGCTCAAGCCTTAATAAACACCGACCCTGGTGTTACGGCAGGCATGTTCTCTACCGATATGCATCTTTGGTATGGCCCTGCCGCACTGCAAGAAGTTAGTCCCTTAAATAAAGCCTTGGAAAAGAAAAACTTTTTATAATACATTGGTATCATAAATGATACCAATGCGTTAGGGCTGCTCACACCGAATAAGGTAGTAATATTCACAAAAATATTACTACCTTTATTGCATGCGGAAAGGATTTAAATTCAAACCCTATAAGGCAACTGAGGAATCTCCGTTTGAAAAACTTTTTTCAATTTTTAAAGAATTAATAGTTCATACATCAGGCGATTTTGATGAAGCAATTAGTTGGTTGAGAGAACTTGATAAAGAATATAAGCTCACAACTCCCGAATATACCATTGAAGATTTTATTGAAGACCTTAAAAAGAAAGGTTATTTACGGGAAGAAATAAAACCGGACGGGACAGGCGGCGCTGCCATTACAAGTAAAATGGAGCGTATTATACGCCAATCTGCCTTAGAGCAAATTTTCGGAAGTTTAAAAAGAACAGGCTCAGGTAACCATCGTACAAACCATACAGGTCGTGGTGATGAGCACACCGGCGAATACCGGGAATTCAGATTTGGTGATGGTATTGAAAATATCTCGATGACCGAAAGCCTTAAAAATGCACAGGTATCAAACGGTATTGATTCATTTAAACTAAATGAAAAAGATGTAGTTGTGGAAGATACATTTCACAATTCGCAAATGAGTACCGTGCTTATGATTGACGTAAGCCACAGTATGATATTATATGGTGAAGACAGAATAACACCGGCCAAGAAAGTAGCCATGGCAATGGCTGAACTTATAAAAACACGTTACCCTAAGGACACACTTGATATTATTGCATTCGGTAACGATGCATGGCCAATAGAAATAAAGGACTTACCCTATTTGCAGGTAGGCCCATACCACACCAATACGGTTGCCGGGTTGCAACTTGCAATGGATATTTTACGCCGCAAGCGTAATACCAATAAGCAAATTTTTATGATAACTGATGGTAAGCCAAGCTGCCTGCATAACCCCGACGGCAGTTATTATTTCAATTCGGTGGGGCTCGATCCGCGAATTGTAGATAAATGTTACGATACTGCACAGCAGGCCCGTAAGCTTCATATTCCTATTACTACATTTATGATTGCACGTGACCCCTACCTGCAAAGTTTTGTGCAGGAATTTACTGCTGCCAACCAGGGAAAAGCATTTTATACAGGCCTTAAAGGATTAGGGCAAATGATATTTGAAGATTATAAACAAAACAGAAAAAAGAATATTAAAGGATAATATGGAAACAAAAGAGCCAAAAATTAAAACCTTAGGGGAGCTTAAAAAATCAGGATATAAGCCAAGGGGCATTAAAGATGAATTACGAGAGAATCTTGTTACAAAACTGAAAAACAAAGAAGAGACTTTTGCAGGAATATTCGGGTATGAAACCAGTGTGATACCTGAACTGGAGCGTGCTATACTTTCAAGACACAATATTAATTTACTCGGCTTGCGTGGCCAGGCAAAAACAAGGCTTGCGCGCCTTATGGTTAATTTACTTGATGAATGGATGCCAATTGTAGAAGGCTCAGAAATTAACGACGACCCTTTCGCACCTCTGTCCTATTTCGCAAAAGAACTGGTTGAGAAGCAAAAAGACAATACACCCATTAGCTGGATTCATCGTGATGAACGCTTTGCTGAAAAATTGGCAACACCTGATGTTACCATAGCAGATTTAATTGGTGATGTTGATCCGATAAAAGCTGCCAACCTTAAACTTTCATATGCCGACGAACGTGTAATACACTTTGGTATGATTCCACGTGCCAACCGTTGCATATTTGTTATTAACGAATTGCCCGATCTGCAAGCCCGCATACAGGTAGGCCTGTTTAACATTTTGCAGGAAGGCGATCTGCAAATACGCGGATTTAAATTACGTTTCCCACTCGACATTCAATTTGTATTTACCGCTAACCCTGAGGATTATACCAACAGAGGAAGCATTGTAACACCATTGAAAGACAGGATAGGTTCACAAATACTTACCCACTACCCTGAAACAATTGAAATAGCAAGAAAAATAACTGCACAGGAAGTGCGATCAAATGAAGGAACGAATAAAAGCATTTCCATTCCCGTATTAGCAAAAGACCTTATAGAACAAATTGGTTTTGAAGCAAGAAAAAGTGAATACGTAGATATTAAGAGTGGTATTAGTGCACGTATGAGCATTTCGGCGTATGAGAACCTGGTAAGCGCAGCAGAATTACGAATGCTGAAGCAGAACAAAAAACAAACCATTGTAAGGCTGGGCGATTTTATTGGTATTATTCCTGCACTTACCGGAAAGATGGAAATTGCGTATGAAGGTGAGCAAGAAGGTGCCCGTTTTGTTGCTGAATATCTTATTCAGATGGCTGTGAAAGGCATTTTTGAAAGTATGTTCCCGAAAGTACTTAAGCTTGAAAAGCAAGGTGTGAAAGGGCCATACCATGATGTTATTTCATGGTTCGATAACCTTGATGACGAATTTGAGTTGACTGAAAATATGAACGATGAAGAGTACAAAAAACAATTAGATAAGATAGTTCCACTCGATGAGCTTATTGATAAATACCAGGGCGGCATTGAAGCTAGTGAACGTTATTTCCTGAAAGAGATCGTGCTTTGGGGCCTGGCAGAGAACAAAAAACTAAGCAGGGTTATTGTTAATGAAGGAATTAGCTTTGGAAATAACTATAACGACCTCCTCAAGGATTTGAACAAATAGCTGTAAATCAAGTTCTAATAAGGGAGCCTTAAATTAGCTTAGTCCCTTCTATAGATTTTCAAATATTTTTTACTCACTGGCAGATGAGCTCAGTAGCTTCTTCTATTGGCACATTCTTAATATTCAGGTAACATTCAGTTGCTCGAAACAATCTACTTTTATTTTCTGCAATAATGCCCTAAAGATTAATAAATTACAATAGTTCAAACCGAAATAATTATATGAAAACAACATTACTCGTATTATTACTTGCTTTAACATTTGGCGTAAAAGCCCAAACCAGTGTTTCATTATATGACATACAGTATAGTGCGATAGATACCCCCTATGCCGTTCCAGTATCTGCTTATAATGGCCAAGTTGTAAAAACAGGAGGTATTATAACCGGTGTATGTAGTTACGGATATTATATGCAAACCAGTCATGCAACTAAGTGGGCAGCAATAAATGTATACGACAAAACCTACGCTCCTAGCCTGGCCGTAGGAGATAGCGTTGCTTTGACAGCCACCGTAACGGAATACTATAGTGAAACTGAACTCAATACGGTTACAAGCTTAACCATAATAAGCCATAATAATCAGGCGCTTACCCCGCCAACTGTAATAGCCCTTGACTCGATTCAAAGAAGAGAATACCAGGGGATGCTTATAAAAATATTGGATGCCACTTGTGTACGATTTAATACTTCAGCCGTATGGTGGGTGTTTTCCGATTCTACACAATTAAACTCGGCAACCAGTGAAGATACTGTTGATAATATATTAATGACGACCCAGACATATAAACCTGGTCAAAAATATAACATTACAGGCTGCATACACTTTGAATATGCCAACTGGATAGAGCCACGTGATGCAAATGATATTGAGGGTGTGATCGATTATCAAAATACATATACTGACATGAATGTTTTTCCTAACCCAAATCAAGGGGTTTTTATGGCAAGTGTAAATGCATCGGCAAGCAATAAAAACACTGAGGTTTCAATATCTGATATAACCGGCAGAGTAGTTTATAAGGAAGCGGTAAATATACCATCAGGAAAGAGCTCAATACCTGTTGATATTAGCAGCCTTGGAAAAGGAGTTTATTTTTTACAAATAAGCGATTATCAGTCTACTGCTGTTAAAAAGGTTATTATTCAATAGCCTTTAACTGGGCCATATGTAGGCTCAAAAAACAAGTAAGTTTTCATAGAAGCTATTAAAATAAGAAAGGTGTTAAGTAGTAAGCTTAACACCTTTTCACATTCAGCATAAACCACTTCTACTTCTTTACAAACCTATTCGTATAGTCCTTGTTACCATTATTTACTAATACTATATACATACCCGGAGATAATACGGAAACATCTTGTATATAAGTGGTGCTGTTCATGTTTGCAAACACAGGTACTGTTTCACTTAACAATACTCTTCCTTTTTGGTCCATTATCATTAATATGGAAGGTTCACCCACTGAAGGGAATTTTACTGTTATTTTATCTCCGGTAGGGTTTGGATACAAAACAACGCTCGAATTTTTTTCATCAGTTGCTACAGCCACCCAGTTAAAATCCTGAATAGTACCATCAGCATTCTTCGACTGAATTCTGTAATATGAAGTGCCGAACAGTGGTGAATTGTCAGTAAATGAATAACTGGTTGGATGATCTGCATTTACATCTCCGGGTGCATTTCCTATTACCTCCTGATTTATACCATCTGAACTTCGTTCTATACTAAAACTACTGCATTCTGTTTGAGAAGCCATTGTCCAGTCCAGTCTTACTTCATTTTCATCATAACTTGCCGTAAAATCAACCAATCCTAATTGATCAGGTTTTTTATAGTTTACCGTTATGGTTATGTAGTCAATATTAGCCTTATTCATACTTATTCCATATAGTGAATTAGAAACACATAAAGCTACTCCAAATGAATAGGAATTAACCATACCAGGAGTCAGGTTAAGCCCCCATTTATCACCATCGGAACCATACATTGATATTGCTGGGTCTGTAGACCATTCTTCATTACTTGCATGTTCTTCTCCACAAACAACGCCATTACTAACAAGCTTTACAGTATTATCTACAATACCTATACCTGACGCACCTTTACCAATTGCAACGGTTATTCCTTCTACCACAGCATCCTCAGGAACATTTAAATGAAAATTACCTATTTCTAGCGTATCTGAAACCTGGCCTACACCCAGAGTAACTGTTGCATACCTGCCATCAGCCTGAAATATATTAGAAACGTTTTCCCAGGTATCTGAATGATTTGCAATTACAATGCTCGATAGCCCGTGGTTAGGGCCTTGTACCTGGGCATATATATAGTTTGGAAAAGTTAAAACTGCAAGCGCAATTGCTAACCGGCGAAACATTTTGGAGGATTTAGTACTAGCTTTCATGGCAGTGAGTTTAAATAGTTTTTGTTTACAGAAGCAAAACTATACCTGTCACCTGCCTTACTATAAACCCAGGCATTGAAAAAGCCTCGGTTTGTAATGAATCAATGAAATTATGTAATGGAATAGGAAACTTATGTTCCCTGACGGCAACTTTAATGTGCCTCCCGATCTGGAAAAATACTCTTACTCTGCCCTTGAACCTAACAAGGGGAACAATTTAAAGTAAGAGATAAGGTCAGACAATCGGTTATATACCCTGATATAGATAAACCTATATTTAGCTACTTTTGTTCTTCACCCAAAGAATGGAATAAAACCGGATGCTTTTTAATTCATTTCATTTTCTTGTTTTCTTTATTGTTGTAACCACTCTTTATTTTTCTATTCCATACAATAAAAGATGGATATGGCTTTTGGCCAGCAGTTGTTACTTTTACATGGCTTTCATTCCTATTTATATCCTCATTTTAGGCTTTACCATAGTAATTGACTATTTCGCAGGAATATTTATTGAAAATGCTGAAGGCCGAAGGCGAAAATTATTCCTCGTGTGCAGTTTAGTTGCCAATATTGGTGTTCTGGCAGTTTTTAAGTATTATAACTTTATCAACCTGAATTTTACTTTTCTATTACATAGTTTCAAGCTTAGTAATCCTCTGCCCTATTTAACAATTTTATTACCCATAGGGCTATCATTTCACACATTTCAGGCCATGAGCTACACTATTGAAGTGTATCGTGGGCAACAAAAGGCCGAAAGACACTTTGGTATTTATTCCTTGTATGTTATGTTTTACCCTCAACTTGTTGCAGGGCCAATTGAGCGGCCACAAAACTTACTACACCAATTCAGGGAGAAATATGATTTTGATTACGACCGGATAACCAGCGGGCTAAGGTTAATGGGTTGGGGCTTATTTAAGAAAGTAGTAATTGCTGACAGGCTTGCAGTTGTAACGGATCTCGTTTACAACAGCCCACAGGAATTTAACAGCTTAAACCTTATTATAGCTACAGTGTTCTTTGCTTTTCAGATATTCTGCGATTTTTCAGGATACTCAGACATGGCAATTGGAGCGGCAAGAGTAATGGGCTTTACATTAATGAATAATTTCAACCAGCCGTACCATGCTAAAAGCATTAATGAATTCTGGAAGCGATGGCATATTTCACTTTCAACCTGGTTCAGAGACTACCTATACATTCCTTTAGGCGGTAACAGGGTACCCATTCCCAGGTGGTATTTGAATTTATTCATTGTATTTGTAGTTAGTGGTTTATGGCATGGTGCAAACTGGACATTTATTATTTGGGGTGCCTTACACGCATTTTACCTTATAGGGGCATTAATGACTGAGAAAATAAGAACGAAGTCCAGTAACATATTACCTTTTACAAAGTCATCAGTTTTATCAATATTAACTACATTTTTTCTGGTAGATATAGCCTGGATCTTTTTTCGTGCAAACAATTTGAGCTCAGCTTTGTATATAGTAAAACATATATTTTCCGGAATACCTGACCTCGTAAATAAAGTATTGCATCACCAATCTGTTTTTCAATTTATAGGCCTTTCAAAGCGTGACCTTATGTTATCGGCCTGCTTAATAATATTCCTGGAAGCGGTACATTTCGTGCAACGTAAAACAAGTATATCAGCAATGGTTTTAAAAATGCCGGTATATGTTCGCCTGTCAATATATTGCGGGTTAATATTAACAATTCTGTTTCTTGGTTTTTTCAGAGAAAAAGCATTTATTTATTATCAATTCTGATCGGGCATGGTAGCAAAATTTATAAAAAGAATCGGCATTATATTTGTTGTGGTTGTGGCCATTCTATTTGTATTCCGTTGCCTGTATATTGTACAATTGGGCAAGATCAGGATTGATAAGAAAACACATATTCTTGTATGTGGTGATTCGCATACGCAATGTGCCCTAAATGATAGCATAATGAAACATTCCCTAAATGTTTCTAATTCAGGCGAAGTATACATAAATACATATAATAAAATTAAAATACTTAAAAATGATAACCCACAGATAGACACCATAATTTTAGCTTACGGATTTCATAGCTTATCGGGCGGAACTGATAATTTTCTTACAAAGGAAATATGGACTCGTAAAGGATTTCCAACCTATGTCCCAATTCTTGATAATAGTTCATTGCTCGATGTGTTATCGCAAAATACTGTAGGAGTAATAAAAGCTTCTCCCAATATTTTCCAGGAAATGCTTAATTCGATGCTGGATTCTAAATATAGTTTTATAGGATATTATAATAATACAGGACACAGTCTATTAAATGAGCATGGAATGGAAATAACTTTAAACAGGCATTATTATAAAGAAAAGAATGTGGAGCAGGGATTTTCACCACTGGCAGAAAAATACCTGAGGGCTATAGTTCAGTACTGTAACGACAAGCATGTGAAACTTATTTTGCTTAATACTCCGATAACCAAAGAGTATTACAATAGAATCCCCGATAAATTTGTAAAGCATTACTATGCCATAGCCAATGAATTAAAGCAAAACGCTACTTTAATTGATATGCACAGTTTTAAGCTTGAAAACAAAATGTTTGGTGATGCCGACCACGTTAATGAATATGGGGCTACCGTATTTACAGAGAAAATAGATAGTTTGATAAATAATAGTAGGTAAAATACCTATGTCCTATTATACCTCCTTTGTAGATTATGAAAAAACTAAGTGATATAGAATTGTTCAGGGCATTCAGAAGTAGAAATTATACGTATTATTTTTTCGGCAGGGCCATATCGCAATTCGGCACATGGATGCAACGCACAGCTGTGGTTTGGGTAGTATACTCCCTGACACATTCTTCTTTTTTTACCGGGGTTGCTATATGCGCTGAAGTACTTCCATCGGCCCTGTTCTCCATTCCGGGTGGAGTAATGGCGGATAGATATAACCGTTATAAGATAATAAAGGTTACCCAAATACTATCTATGATACAAGCCGTATTACTGGCAACACTGATTTTAACAGGACATGTGATTATATGGGCCATACTTGTATTGAGCATTATTTTGGGTATTATTAATGCGTTCGACGTATCTGCCAGGCAAGCTTTTGTACATGACGTTGTTGCCAACCAAGCTGATTTGCCAAACGCAGTATCGTTAACTACTTCTACTGCAAGCCTTGCCATGTTACTTGGGCCTGCTGCTGCCGGTTTGGTGTTACACGCATTTGGTGCGCCGGTGTGTTTTTTGCTTAACGCCGCAAGTTTCGCGGGTGTATTTATTTCGGTAGTATTAATGAAGTTACCCAATAAAGCACCACACAAAAAAGATAAAAACGTGCTGGCAGAGTTTGCAGAAGGGTTCACGTATCTTGCAAAAACACCTAAGCTATTTATGATGATACTGATGTTAGCTATTATAAGCCTGCTTGTGTCGCCTTTCAACACCGTATTGCCGGTATTTGCCGATGTTATATTCAAAGGCGATTCATCTACTTATGGTTATATTAACAGCTTTATAGGTACCGGTGGAGTAATATGTACCATATACCTTGCTTCACGCAAGGCCGGTGCGCCTTTAAAAATAATTATGCTTTTAAGCACTATTTTACTGGGACTGGGGCTTATTTTCTTTTCACAGGTAAAATATTTTCCGCTATCTATGTTTTTTGCAGTAATAACAGGTTTTGGTTCAATGGCAACCTTTGCAGTTTGCAATGTAGTGGTACAATCAGAATGTGACCCCAAAATGCGTGGACGTATTATTGGCATTTTGCTGATGGCAGTTTTTGGTATGACTCCTCTGGGTAGTTTAGTGGTGGGTACCGTATCGCAGTATGTTGGTGCGCCGACAACCGTTTTATGCCAGGGTATTATTTGCCTGGTAATAGCATTGTGTTTTGCAAAATTCTTACTCCAGCCTTCAACAAAACCTAATTTGAACGATACCTTGGTAAAGGAAACTAACGAATTGCTGGAGGAGAATTTCGAATAACAGCAACACTGCTGTTTTGGTAATATGGCAATTTGCCTATAATGTTTCTATTCTCTATATTTACTTACTAAAGTATATCTCAATCAATATGAAAAAATTTATCATAGCATCCTTAGTCGGCGCAATCATTATTTTTATTTACTCGGCAATGTCGTGGATAATATTGCCGGTACACACCCACTCATTCAGGTACACACCTAAACAGGATACTATATTAAACACTCTTAATAACTCATCACTTGAAACTGGAGTGTATATGCTTCCATCACCCGATAACAGGAACCTGGGAATGATGAAGGACAAAAAGTATATGGATGAGATGAAAGAAATGAATACTAAAAATGCAGGCAAAGCATTTGCCATGATCATTTACGGTAAGGCAGGGAAAGAGATGGATCCAATGCAATTTATTATTGGCATCATTCTGGATATTCTTGCAGCTATGACAGCCGTAATATTGCTGGTTCTGGCTAAAGATAAGCTGAGAACCTTTTTTATGCGCTGGTGGGTGGTAATGCTGATTGGCTTTGTGATAGCTCTGAATTCTTACTTAACGGAATGGAACTGGATGCAGTTTCCCTGGCATTTTATAAAAGGTGAAGTAATAGATACCTTTATGGAATGGGGTTTATGCGGCCTATGGCTTGCCTGGTATTTAAGGAAAGCTTAGAAATTCAATTTGAATTGTAGCAAAGTCAAAAAACAGGCTATAGCTATACAAAAATATTAGGTGGTTTGATTTTCTTACTTTTGTCAAATGGCAAAACGAAGCACATCCGGAATTCCGGAATCAATTGCAAAGGATTTAAAACTGAAAGGGTTTAAAATACATACATTACCACAAACTCTAAATATATCTGCAGCACATGGCCGGCGCGATTTCTACAAAATAGGCCTGGTAACTGGCAATATGGTTGGTTCGCATGGCGATACGCCATTTAACATACATGGCACTGCATTGTTTTTTGTCAATCCTAATGTTCCTCATTCAGTTGTTCGTAACTGCAAAAAGAAAACCGGGTATGCCTGTCTATTCACCGAGGCCTTTATTGCCAGTCGAGAGCGGACAGAAATTCTGCAAAACTCTCCTTTATTCAGATTCGATGGAACACCTGTAATTCTTCTTAACAAAGAACAGGCTGCATTCATGACCGGCCTTTTTCAAAAAATGATCTCGGTACATAGCAGTAATTATCATCACAAAAATGAATTATTGAGGAACTGTATTGAGATTATTATTCATGAAGCGTTGAGAATTCAGCCACCACAAAATGAACCACAACACAAAAACGGCGCTACAAGAATTGCTCATTTATTTACAGAATTATTAGAAAGGCAATTCCCTATTGATAACACCGAACAACCACTCAAACTGAGAACAGCAAAGGGTTTTGCCGAAAGTCTGGCTGTGCATATAAACTATCTTAACCGCGCCGTAAAAGAAGTTACCGGTAAACCAACTTCGGTGCATATAGCAAATAGAATTGCTGCAGAAGCAAAAGCACTTTTACTTTATACAGATTGGAGCATAGCCGATATTGCTTACGGCCTGGGCTTTGAATACCCTACCTATTTTAATAATTACTTTAAAAGGGTAACAGGTATTACACCGAATTCACTCCGGAAAGAGAAAGTTTGAAAATCATACTTTTTGGTTTGATTCTCGTTAGCAGGTATCCCTTGTTAAACTGCAATTTTGCATCGTTAATTTTAAAACAGAAGGCAACATGAAAAAAATATTAATCACCGGTGCAACCGGAAAAGTAGGCAGCAGGTTTGTAGTACGTATGTTAGCAAAGGGTTATGCTGTTCGAATATTAGTACGCGATGCTGCAAAAGCATCGACACTAGCTAAACAGGGCGCAGAGGTAGTTATAGGTGATCTGAACAATGCAGACACTTTACCACCTGCTGTAAAAGGTATAGATGCTGTTATACATATAGCGGCATTCTTCCGTAGCTTCACCGATAATGAAGGTATTATAAAAACCAACCATGCCGGAACGGTAGCACTTGCAAACGCAGCTATTGCTGCAGGTGTAAAACGGTTTATTTTCACCAGCACAGGCAATGTTTATGGGTCAGACTATCAACGTCCTTCGAAGGAAGATGATACCGTTAATGTGAACGACCCAAGAGCATACTCGTCTAGCAAAATTGCAGCAGAAAATGAGCTTATTGCCTTGCATAAAACCAAAGGTTTGGATGTGCGCGTATTGCGTTTAGGTTTTGTATATGGCGACAAAGACCCACATATTGAAGAAATAATTCCTGTACTGAAAAACTGGAAACGACATTCAGGGTATAGAATGCATATGGTACATCATTTAGATGTTGCCCAGGCTTTAACCATACTTCTCCATACCGATGGGCTGAATGGAGAAATATTTAATGTGGCTGATGATGCGCCTATTAGCTTATACGAATTAGCTGACTCTTTTGGTATGGCAGCTGATACATTCAGCGCGGAAGAAGCGCCATTAGCTAAACCATTTGAAGGCATAATGGATGTTTCAAAACTCAGAAAGAGGACCAGCTTCAGGCCATTGGTGCCAAGCTATTATGTAGCACGTGATTTGGATATTTTGTAGAAAGAAGCTTAAGTTAGTTAAATGACTGCCTGAATTCCAAAGGAGATAGATTAGTCTTATTTTTAAATAGTTTGCTGAACGATTGTGGATGTTCAAAGCCCAATTCATATGCAATTTCACTTACCGACGAGTTAGTGGCAGATAGCTTTTCTTTAGCTTTTTCAATCAGCTTATCGTGTATGTGCTGCTGTGTATTTTGGCCCGTTAATGTTTTAAGCAATCCGCTCAAGTAATTAGGCGAAACATTTAATTTCTCAGCTATATATTGAACAGTGGGTAACTAACCACAAAAAAATATTGCAAATAAGTTTGCGCAATCAAATAGTTGCATATATTTGCAATCATATAGTTGCGCAATTTTTATGAAAACAAGAAGAGATGTATTCCAGGCAATAGCAGACCCGACACGCAGAGCAATTTTATTATTGATCGCAGCCCAGGCAATGACACCAAATGCAATTGCCGAAGAATTTCATTCAAGCAGGCAAGCGGTTTCGAAACATATTCAAATTCTTACCGAATGTGAATTGGTGAAGCAGCAACAAAAGGGAAGAGAAATTTATTACCACATCAATTCAAACAAAATGAAAGAGTTTGATAAATGGATCGCGCAATTCAAAAATACGTTGGAAACCCAGTTCAATCAATTAGATAAAGTATTATTAACCATGAAAAACAATAAGAAATGAGAAACAATTTGCTATTTGATTTTACCGTTGATAAAACAACCAAGACGGTATTCATCAACAGAGAATTTGCTGCCGGCCTTTCGATGGTATGGGATGCTTTTACCAAACAAGAAATACTTGATCAATGGTGGGCACCTAAACCCTTTTCATCCAAAACGAAATTTATGGATTTTAAAGTTGGCGAGCGAAGGTTTTATGCCATGGTAAGCCCGGAAGGGCAAGAGTATTGGTCGCTCCAGAAATATACTTCAATAAGCCCAAAAACCAATTTCAAAATGCTGAATGCTTTTGCAGATAAAGATGAAAACCCTGATTTGCCTGGTTCTGATTGGGATTTGAGTTTCAGTGAGCAAAATGGAACTACAAAAGTATCTATTACTATTAAAAATGAATCACTTGCCCGCATGGAGAAGATGATTGAAATGGGCTTTAAAGAAGGCATTACAATGACATTGAACAGCCTGGAAAAAATTTTGATGGCTTGATCGTCACTCCTTAATGCCTCCCTCTGAACTATGCTTTAAACATCATAGTTGATATTCCTTTTCTATCAACTCAATCAGTTCTTGTGCAGCAATACTTCTTTCATTTCCTATTTTTTCTCCCAGAATAAGTGCGCCATATAAGTATTGCGCACTGGCAATTAGCTCATTTAATACAATCGGATCTTCGGTTAGTAACGCATTTGCACCGGCTTCTATTTCTTTTTTCTCTTTTATTATTGTAAGTAGCAATTCGCCATCAAATACTCTTCCCATCTCACTCCCATAATCTGTAGCCCATACCATAATGGATTCGTTGTATTTTTTGAGCTCGTTTACTGAATGATAATAATATGAAATGCTGTTCGCAACATCTTGATTACTTATAAGCCTTAAGGTTCCGGAACTTTTCATTTGTTCATACGTACGTTCCGTAAGGTATAGTTGCTTAAACTGCGGTAATACCATTCTTGCCGTATAGGCAAGTTTAGTAATATGTTGTTTTCTTTCCGGGTCTTTTATAAGTCGTACAAGTGTGTCAATTAATTCAAATACAATAATATTATTTTTTGCATAATTACCTGAAAGGACAATATCTGCCCTTAAATCCTCCCTCATATTCTGGAGATAAACTCTCTCTTGTTTTTTCTCTACAAGGCGTTCTCTTATATTATCTGCTAAAAAACCTAAAAAAACAGCAAGGAACATCATTAAGAACTCAAAGAAATAATGCCAAATCGATTCCATTAGCTTAGGTTTGAATTAATGTATCTCTGTATTATTTGTTTACTGGTAATGTTTAATGCATACAGTCTAACCAATATGCACTTTATTCAATCAAATTTAGCATAATTCCCAAAACCAGAAAGGCAACTTATTTCAAGTTTAAATACTGTAAAAGGCAAATATTCTAAATTATTACTCAGTAATGTAAGTCACCAGTAAGTTCGTTCGCTAGGGTATTAATATTGGTATTCCTATCCCGTCTGGCTATCTGCTTTATTTTTAAGCGTTCTTTAACCATTTGGTTCCCTCTTCCAAATTATCGAAAAAGCTAATAGTCAGTTTTTCTTTATTTACTTTATACTGAGTTCTTTAGCTCCTATAATAGCCATTGCATTCCCTTCAATCTCAGTAAAATATTTCTCAGCCAGTTCGCTGTATTAAGTAAAATGATGGGGCATAATTCTATAAGGAGTACTGCTATATACGCACGAGTAAGCAGGAGATTATTGGCTAATGCGGCAGAGAAAGTGGATAAAAAGCCAGCTGTGGTTAAGCCTAATATCTGCTTGAACTAAATAATATACCGGAGATTATTCCTGTTTTTCTTTAAAATAAGAATCATATTCTCAAGTTAAAGTTTTTGTATCCATCCATTAACTGTAAACCTGCCATCCTTAAATTCTTTACTGGGACATGAAACAGGTAATACTTTATGCGACAGGGTTGGGTTAAAAAAAATGATTGTATTATTTACTGGTTCAATGCTAATATTACCGTTTTCAGGGAAAAGAAGCTCACCACCACTAAATTTTTTAGAAAGAGAATGAAAATAATAAACAAACGTCAGCATTCTACCTTCAGTTTCTTTAGTGCCTTTATCTTTATGAATCATAAATTGCTCCCCGTCATTATGGCTTGTTAGTTGAAAATCTATATCGTGGATTTTAAACGGCTCTATTTTCAGTCGTTCACAAACTTCAATAAAGTGCTGTCTGATAAATTGTTCAAGATTGGGAGTGAACTCTTTAAAATCAGAAAAATAAAGAATTTTTGACTTTCTCCATTTATGATAAAATTCAAGTGAAGAATAATTTATTCCCCCTGTATCTTTAAACAATTTTTCTTTGGTAACTATATAATTAAAAAGATTTATATTTTCTTCTTCTTTAAGTACATCACCATACTGAACTAACCATTTAATATCGTTTCCCACATAAATCATATTTATCTATTCTTGACTCAAGGAATACATTTACAGTGAAACAAATGATTCGGTTTTCAGGATAACAAAGAGTCCCGTAATTATGTAATATCTATTATGGTAAGAATTCAACTAAAACCACTATTATCCTCTTGACCATTACTTAAGTAGTTTCAATAGCGAATGCTTCCAAACAATCGTATTTTATTTGCTTGAAAGTTTCGCTATTTTTAATTAAAGGGTTAAATTATAAAAAGGTATTAGTTTTAGATGGTGGAGGTGGAGGGGGAAGAGGAGGAGACCAACAACTTGACGGTGTTTGTGGTGGAGGGGTATAGCAGGAATCAGCTTTATGTTTTGGAGCCCATTCTACCCCATATACTTGATGCATCAACTGGCATGTTCTTTCCCATGTTCCATCATCCTCTTTATGGCCTGGTTGATGATGAAGAAACTCACCGTCGCCCCAATTATTTTCACACCAAGATTTGTATTCTTTTGTGAAAAGAATAAATGAATGCCAAAACTCATCAACCTGCACTGAGGGAACAAGTTGTTCTTTTACTAATTTAGTAAGAGACATGAATCGAAGAAAATCAAGTCTCGCTTGTTCTGAACCCGATTCTTTCCAATTGTGCTGATCTTGTAGTCTCTTTTTGACGAAATCAAGGTTTCCACTTTCAAGCTTCTTTACAAATCCCTCAAATTCTGGATTTGAAGAAACTAAGTCATTATGCTTATTAATAGTAATCATAAATAACATTATGTTGGTTAATAGTATTTCAAATATAAGTAATTTCTAATACCCTATTAATAAAGCTAAATCTCGAATAGATTTTTAACTCTAAATGCACTAACTGAAATACTAATACTATTAGATAATGATGTAACCTTATGCCACCAACCAACTGGAATAAAAAGTGCTTCCCCTGCTTTAAGGCTAATTGTAATTTTTTTTGCCAACTTGAAATCAGGGAAATCATCTGATTCACCTCCTAATGGGCCTATTTTACTAAAATATCTATCATGTGGATACATAAAGGGAGTATCGTAAGGGGCTACAAGTGTAATTTCCTTGTCGCCATAAATTTGACACAAAATATTATTTACTTTATCAATATGGAAATTTGTAATTGTGCCTTTGGGGCCGATCCATATTCCAACATTCATTTCATTCAAATTCTCATGAAATAAATCTTTAGGTAAGAGTATATCTTTCAGTAGATCCTTTAATTGAGTATTTCTCAAAGTTGGATTTGCACCAGTCAGGTAAAAGTCATTAGAATCTTTTACACTCGACATTTTTTTAATGAATTCCTTAATTGTAATAGTAGAGGAACGTCTATTATAATCATAGGATTTATCCTCCTCTCGTTCATTCATATAACTGATACTTGCTTCCCCATAATTATTCAAAAAATAGTCAGGTGTCCATTTAGTAAATGCAGGCCAAGTAGTAACTAAATTATAAATTTTGGCTGGGAGATTACGTAGATAAAAATTCTTAAAAAATTCATCGTATGGAGGTAATTCAATTTCATTAACAAATGAAATTTCATTAAATTGCTTCTGTAGATATAGGATGTTTTCATAGATTTTTCCCTTATCATGATCATAAATTAATTCTTTTGCTAATTGGAATAATAGCTGGTTTAAGTCATTCGTTTTTTGGAAGCTAAATGATTCCAAAAATTCCTCATAATTTGAACTTGCCTTTATCGCCTTATGATAGGTTATTCTATTCATGCTTATGTGAAATCCAGATTCGTTTTAAATGTCTATTAGTATTTACCGGTAATTCTCCTCTACCGTGCATAACTCTATTGTTATTAATTATTAAAAATTGTCCGGGGGACAATAAGATTTTAGTGACTAATTTTGGGGCATGTAGTATTTTAAGAAAATTGTTGTATGATTTTAGTAATTCTGGACTTTCTAATTCTTCAATTAACCATGGAGCATAATAAATCATATATTCTCCAGTATCATTATGGGTTAACAAATTATAATAACTATTCCCATTTTTTATAACATTTGGACACCTTATTTTTATTCTTAATAAATTTTTAATATCAATAATTTCTAAATTATTTAAAATTGATTTCGAATCAATTAACAGACTTTCACCTCCAGAATTAGATTGTTTAATACAGTACCAAGCTATATAATTAGCTAAAATATGGTCAGTATGAAAATCCATACCTTTAGGAGAAAATAATCTTGTACTTTTTGTGTTATCAATGATAATATCATTTTCTAACAATGGCTCCCCTATATACGAGATGATTTCCATGAAATCATTATAAGAATTATTAAGCTCACTTACCCAGTAACCACGTGTATTAATACTTTCTATGATTTGCTCTCTCATATTTAAGTAATTTTTGTAATTCAGTAAACTAATTACAGCAAAAGTATAGGAAAAAGAAGAATTTGGTGAAACAATGACTTCTTGGTGAAACACTGGTGAAACAAAGTTGTCTCGAAATGGCTTGAGAAATCTCAAAATTCTGATGAAAACGGTCAAAATAGCTGGATAAGCTATGTTTTGTATCGAGTAATCTCGATGTATCTCCAAACTGGAGGTCCCGAGCGGATTCGAACCGCTGTACAAGGTTTTGCAGACCTCTGCCTAGCCACTCGGCCACAGGACCTTTTTCAAGGTAAATTGTTCCATTTGCCGTCTTATTCAACAAATTTGGAACCATATTTCAATAAAAGTACTGATTATCCGTTATCTTGGCTAAGTAGTACCTTTTTTACTTGGGCTGCAAATGTAATAAAATTAACAATGTATCTTTGTAATATATTATGCTCAAGGACTTAGGGAAAATTCTTCATTATATTAAACGGTATAAGACCTATGCCATACTGAATGTGATATTTAATATCATTTCTCAGGTGTTTAATATTTTTTCTTTTGCCATGATAATTCCCCTCACTCAGATATTATTTACCACTGACAAAGTCACAATGGCGAAAATAATTTCAGATGGCCCTCCAGCCCTTAAACTATCAGGTGAAGCCTTGTCGCAATACTTTAAATATGCTGTAGTACATTTACTTGACATTAAGGGTGCAGAATATGTATTACTAATGTTTTCTATTGTTTTTGTTTTAGTAATATTTCTTAAAAACCTCACCCGTTATCTTGCTATATTCTTTATGGCCCCGATCCGTAATGGGGTGGTTAAAGATATACGTAATGAGATGTATGAGAAAATAATGGTATTACCATTATCCTATTATTCCGCCGAGCGGAAAGGTGATATAATGGCGCGAATGACTAATGATATTACTGAAATTGAATGGTCGGTTATGCAATCAATAGAAATGTTAACCATAAACCCATTGCAGATCATTTCCCTCTTAGGATTCTTAATTTTCCTGAGTCCGCAACTTACGCTATTGGTTTTTATTCTTTTACCTATAACTGGCCTACTCATTGCACGCATTGGTAAAAGCCTAAAGCGCAGTTCTACAAAGTCAAAGGAACATATGGGTACACTGTTTTCTATGATAGAAGAAACATTAGGTGGAATACGCATAATAAAGGCATTTAATGCTGAAGATAATTCAAGAACAAGATTCCAGACAGAAAACAGCACTTATACTAAGGTAATGAATAAGGTTTACAGGAAAACTGACCTTGCATCACCATTAAGTGAATTTATGGGAAGTATTGTAATTGGAATTGTATTGTACCTTGGTGGGCAATTAGTTTGGAGCTCTTCACATCTATTAGATGGCGCCTTATTTGTAGCATATATAGCCACATTTTCCCAGGTTATTCCACCTGCCAAGGCATTCTCCGGTGCATATTATAGTGTTCAAAAGGGCCTTGCATCATTAGACCGTATTAATAAAATACTTCATAGCGAAGTAACTATCAGAGAAATAGGCAACCCACTCTCAGTTCAGTCATTTGAAAAGGAGATTGAGTACAAAGATGTATCGTTTGCTTATCAACGAGGCGATACAGGCCATGCACTTAAAGACATAAACCTTAAAATACCTAAAGGAAAAACGATTGCTATTGTAGGGCAATCAGGTTCGGGAAAGAGTACTTTGGTAGATATGCTTCCACGTTTTTATGATCCTTCATCGGGAAAAATAACTATTGACGGAATTCCCTTAACTGATTTGAGGCTGAAAGATGTTCGTAGCCTGATGGGTATTGTTACCCAGGAAAGCATTTTGTTCAATGACACAGTAAAAAACAATATAACCTTTGGTATGACAGGGGTAACCGATGAACAGGTTATTGCAGCTGCTAAAGTGGCCAATGCGCATGATTTTATTATGCGAATGGAAAATGGTTATGAAACAAATATTGGCGACAGGGGAAGTAAGTTATCGGGTGGTGAACGCCAACGTATGAGCATAGCACGTGCCATTCTGAAAAACCCACCTATACTTATATTGGACGAAGCAACCTCAGCGCTTGATACTGAATCGGAAAGGCTTGTGCAAGATGCCCTTACCAAGCTAATGGCACACCGTACTTCTATTGTAATTGCACACAGGCTTTCTACCATTAAAAATGCCGATGAAATTATAGTTATGCAAAAAAGCCTTATAGTTGAAAGGGGCACACACGCTGAGCTTTTAGCTCATAACGGCACCTATAAAAAGCTTTACGACCTTCAAAGTTTTGTATAATCTGCACAGGTTATGAAAAATTCACTACTTTCGTGCTTCTTAAAAAAGCATCAATGCCCGGATGGCGGAACCGGTAGACGCGCTGGTCTCAAAAACCAGTTCTTTCACGAGAATGCCGGTTCGATTCCGGCTCCGGGTACAGAATGAAATGAGTCGCTATTTTTAGCGACTTTTCTTTTTTTTAAATTCCCGGAATCCATGTAATATCAAAACAATTAAATGAGTTCAATCGGTTCAGCGGTTTAATTAATATTTCAGTGCAAATCAAGCATTTGAACTACACTTTTCTCCCCTTAACGAAAAATAATTACGAAAGCCTATTAACATAATAGTTTTGTTAATAATATAAAGAGGCTATTTAAAAAAATGCTGGTTATGGCAACTAACAAATTAAAAAGACTGGACAATATTGGCATTGTTGTAGAATCGCTCGATAATGCCATTGCTTTTTTTACTGAAATAGGATTAAAACTTGAAGGAAGAAGCATAATAGAAGGTG
>DATHNG010000025.1:0-8027 GCA_035486275.1 Bacteroidia bacterium | reverse complement strand
AACCCTGTAGTTTTACTTCCGGATCCTTTAAAAGCTCTGCTATTGTAACTGTATCTTGATCATTAGTTTTTCCTGCTACCTCAATTCTGCATTTTCCAATCCTAAATGAAGGTTTTGCACTATCCTGCTGTGCAAATAGCAGAGTTGGTAAAAGAGTAAGCAAGAGTATGAGCCTTTTCATAGTATTCTACAGCATGGTCAGGCATACCCTTCCACCATATCCAATTCCGGTTAACGAATTGGCTCGCATTTCATTGAAGAATATACCATTTACCAATATCTCAACCCTGTCGCCCGTTTGGGCCATTTTTATTATTCGCTTCATATCTTCGGTAAATTCATTTCCCTGGTAAAGTGAGAACACAGTGGCCTTTTTAATACTCATCCATTTACCTGTGCCGTTATTCCTTTCCAATACAAGATCAAACGACACAACCCTTAAGTTATGGTATTTACGTTGCAGGTCTACCATATTTATTTTGTTCACTTTTAAAAGGGAATCTTTTTTTATTGAACCGGTAACTGTACCTGCAACATTGGCATAGATGGTTTTGTGGTGTTTTGGTTTTTGCACGTGTATTATAAACCTGTGGCCGATTGTATCGGCCATTTGACTAAAGGCTGCATGGCTAAATGCCATGCAGCTTAGTATTAGTATGTTAATGAATAAGGTTCTCATAGGTATTTGCCTAATAGGTTCATTACATCAGCATCTGAATTTATTTCTTTATCAACTACCTTCATTTTAAAAGTGTAATCGCCATTAGTTACATTCACTTTTTTGAAATCTTCAGGAGTGAAGATAGCAATTTTATCGTTTTTAGTAACACACCACATCACTTGTGATGAAGATGTATCATACCGGACTGGTTCGAAAGAATAAAGGCGGAAAACGGTATTGAGTTTATGGTCTACCATATATACATCGGTTCCGTTCAATGTGTCATTATCGCTATCAATAAATGTTGCGTGAATATTTGTAACAGCAGGTGCGGTAATAACACGGTCACAGTTCCAAACACCAAACTCAGGTACATTCAGCCGCCTTATAACAAATGTGGTTGCTATGGTTGATAGCTGTGCCGTTTTCTCTTCTTCCTTTTCCTGCGCAATGAGTTTATCATAATCGCGCGATTTTTTAATAAAATCCTGCTGGGCCTTTTTGAAATCCTTGGGATCAAATACGGGATAAACCACAAATGTATATGAAGCAGAGTCCTTCGTCAGTGTCAGCCTATATGTATCGGTAAAGCCTATTCTGTTCAGGGCGAAGTCGTTCCATGTCATACTTGCAAGCTTCGGGTCAAAGCTTTTGAATTTGCTATCAACTTCAAACAGGGTGTTGCCGCACGATGCAATTTCAGGGAAATCTTTACTGTTGCAACTAAGTCTGAAACTCATGTTCTCAGGGTTCGATCTTCGCGGTGCAATAGGTTTCCTGGCATCAGGCGCTTCCATATCAGTCTTCGCGTTTTCAATTTTGTTTGGTACCTGTTCCGTTACAAGGTCAGGCTTACTTACTTCCTGAAATACCCAATTCTTTTTTACTGTGTCAAGCACATAAATATTATAATTTTCGTTTGTAGTGGTTGATGCCATTTCCACTTCCACGTTCTTTCCTTGCTTAATAAGAACAGGCTTTCCGTTTTGTTCACCTCTTATGTCGAGCATACCGGCAGATTCAAATGTGAATTTTGTTCCTGCAGAATCGTAGGTCATAGGTATACCACTAAGGAATATATCAATAGGGTTGTGAAATTCCCTGTATTTGATATCTACCTTGCCTTTAATGGTAATACCTTTTTCATCGCAAAAAATACCTGCCGGAATAATTACCCTGCTGCCATTGTAAGTAAATGAGCCGCCATTGTCTGCATTAATGATATGTTTTTTGAATGCAACATCCTTCCCTTTTAAAGGCGGATTTACAAAGGCCCCTTTGTTTACAAGGCCTCTTGTGTTTGAGCGGATTAGTGTGGTATTAGTTTTGGCTACCATCTCCGTTTTATTCAACGAAATGGTACCTTGTTGGTTACGCTTTTTTAAAATTCCTGCGGTTGCGCAAATTAATACCGCTACTACTACTGTTGAAGTTACCTTTACAAACGTACCCGGAAACTTCTCGTCTGTGTTTTTCATGGTTACACGGATTAAAGAGTTAATTGGCCTTTTTAGAGAACTGTAGGCTTATTCCATGCGTGTGTGATTTGATTGGTTTAGCTGCTTATTTAATACTATAATGCAGCGGGTGGTAAAAAGATACAGGGTATCCCTCTCTTTTTATAGAAACGGTAGTTCTAATTGGGAAATTGTATGGTCGGGCAGGAAATTTTTTACTCCAGGATAAGTGAAATATCCCTTTCAAATGTTTTTTGCTCTCCCTTCCCGTCCAGGTAATTAATATGGGTTATAAGTACAGAAGAACCTTTAGGCGCTTTTTTGATATAAGAGATCATTTCTTCGGTAAAGAACTCATTGGTTGATGGCTTGGCTGTATGCGCTACAGCTTCATCAACTAAGGCATAACTTTCCTTTGTACTATATGTAACGGACAGGTCAAATGATGTTATTTTAGTTGAATCCTCGCAATGTTCAATATCGAGCTTTTTTGCGCCTAGTAATTTCCGCTTGTTTATTTTTCCTCCTCGTAATCCTGCAACGGTTACTTTGCATTTTCCTATTTTAAATGTGCTTCTTGTAACGCTGTCTTTATTTACAATGCTATCGGGATGATATGGAACCATTCGTACACCTTTTTTTGCAGGTAAAGCTTGGCTGCTTACTGTGTCGAAAGAACTTGAAGTTACAGCAAGCTGGGCAAATAACAGACTAGGTATGGTAATAAATATGAGTGTTAGTATTCTCATTTCTATCGAATCAAATGAATATACCTGCTAGTATCTTCAAGTATATATTCATCGTGTTTAAGTGTTACTTTTTTAGTTTTTGCATCTACTTCACGTGTAACATCCTGTTGTGAATTGAGTGACACCTTTACATTAATGAACCGGAAAACACCGTCTGAGTTTTTCAATGCATTCAACATATCATCTGTCAACTGGTTTGAAAATGATTGATATTGCTTATTATTAATTCTCAGGTCGAATGTATCTACATGGCACATATTATCCATAGGGAAAAAATCCCCAAAGGCAACATTCAATTCTTTGTATAATGCCAGGTCGTTAGCCGAAACGGTTGAGTCTATTATAGAACCGCCTATTGTCAGCGATCCCTGTGGTAATGGTTTTACATCAAAATCCTGGGCCGCAATAATGTTTCGTTTACCGCTTGGTTGTGTTTTGTAAATGGTTACGGTAAGCACACCTGGGTTATGCTTAACAATTATAAACTTTCCGTTTTGTAGTTTTCTTGTATAGGCAGGGCTCGCTTCAATATCATAACAATTTAATGTGGAATCGGGGTATGTGATGGTTAACAGGTTAGATACATTAGTGTATAATGTGTTGGAGTAGGATAGGAGGGCTCTTAAAGGTTGCGTGGAACGATGAACCTTAATGGTTTTAATTTGAACGGTATCTAGGTTCTGTTGGGCAAAGGCAGGCAAATCGCTTATGCCGAATAGAAACAGAATTATGTGTTTTAACCTCATGTACTTACATATACGGCTTGAAAACCTCCTTAATGTCATCCATGCAGGTGATTTTTTTCTCTACCACCTTCATGTTAAAGGTAAAGTCACCCGTTGTTTTGCCAACGCCCTTAAAATCGTCAATAGTGTATATGGCAATTTTACTTTCAGGGGTAACTATCCATGCATAGTTTGGTTTTTCAGGGTTAAACCTGCAGTTGTGGCCAGGATGATAAATGTATAATGCATTTACATTCTTCTGTACCAGGTAAAAATCAAGGTCGTTCAGGTCCTCGCTCTTATTGTCGGTGTATTGCGCTCTTAATTCTGCACCTTTTGGTAATGCACATGGGTTATCGCTGTTCCATACGCCAAAGTTGTTAATGGTAAAATAATTGGTAACCGCCCATGCTGTATTAGTGGAAACCATCCTGTTCTCTTCTTCCTGTTGTTGTTGCTTTATTTTGGCTAATAATGCATCGTATGCGTCCTGTTGCTTTTTTTCATCGGCCTTTCTTTTATCGTACGCCACTTTATAGTCATCGTATTTTTTATTGTATTCTTTCATAGCTGCATCGTAATCCTTTCCTTCAAATACTGGCCTTACCATGAAGTTGTGCGATTCGGTGCCCTTCTTTACAGTAAATGTATAAGTGGTGCCATTATCGTTTCTTTTCAGGCTGGCATCGTCCCATGTAACTGATGAGTATGATGGCTTGTAGTTTTGGTCTGTAGGATCAGCTTCGAACAGCATGTTTTTATACACACCCAATTCAGGAAACTCAGTGGCATCGGCCTCTATATTAAATACGTTCTTGGCATTATCAACTTTTTTAGGTTCAAAGGGTTTCTTCTTTTCCAGTTGTACTTCTTCCTTTTGAACTGAAGCTATTGATGTTTGTATTTGTTGCAACTTATCTTGTGCTGCTGTACCTGTAGTATCTTTTAGTTCACCATTCATTTTTGGCTGCAATGGAGCAGCTACATAATTACTTTTCGATTTGTAATCCCAGTTCTGCTTTACTGTATCGAGGTAATATACATTGTAGTGCGTTTGTGTTTGGGTAGAAGCCATGGTAATCTTTATGTCTTTACCTGTCTTAATAAACACTTGTTTGCCATTCTGGTAGCCTCTTACATCTAACATTCCAGCCGATTCAAACGTATATTGTTGGCCGGCAGAGTCGTAGGTCATGGGTATTCCGCTTGCAAAAAAATCAATGGTGTTATGAAATTCCCTGTACTTAATATCTACTTTACCTGTTATATCGTTTCCATTGGCATCAACAAATGCAGCAGCAGGTATAATAAGCTTGCTTTTGTTATATACAAGCGTACCACCCTTAGTTGCATCTACTGAGTAGTTCTTATATGGTACATCAACCCCCTTTATTGGTGGGTTTACGTATGGTTTTTTAGCAGTGTTGGTTGAGGTATTGGTAGACGCAGTTGCTGTTCTTGTATTGCTTGAAGTAGATGTTGCAACCGGTGGTTGTACAATTGTTTTATGGCTTTTCCAGTAGGTATATGCTCCTACTGTAGTTACCACCACAGTAGTAGTTACAATTACCATGGTACGCAAGCCACCAAATTTTGAAGGAACCTTTATGGTTTTAGTAGTGGTAAATGATTTATAAACCTTATTAAAGTCCTTGTGCTTGCTTATCTCCTCCTTGCTTAGCTTTTCTGAATCTGTCTCTATTTTGATCTTCGAGTTTTTCATGATTTATGTTAGCGTTATGCTGTTTTTTTGCTTAAGGTTAAATTTAGTTTTAGCTTATCAAGTAAACGATAGAGCTTCACTTTCGCATTGTTCTCTGTCATGTTCAGTATATCTCCTATCTCTTTAAATGCCCTTTTCTCAAAAAAGCGAAGCTCTATCAGTTGTATATCTTCCTCTTCAAAATCGTTCAATGCCTCTTCCACTTTTTTATACTGTTCGTCAATATCATCATCGGGGTTTATTTCCTGAATTACACTTTTCAGTTCATGCTCTTCCACTTTAATGCTTCGTTGCACTTTGTCCTTCCGGTACATGGTGTTTATTTCGTTCAGTGCAATCCGGTATAACCATGAAGAGAATGGTGAACCCATGAATTTGAACTGAGATAGTTTTAACATAGCATTTAAGAAAACCTGCGATGTAATGTCAAAAGCAGCCTCTTTACCCTCCACGCGTTTGTATACAAATTGCAGAATAGGTTCGTAATACCTGTTATACAATACTTCAAACCTGGCCGGATCGGCTTTTGCTGCTTCTATCTCCCTCTGCTCACTGAGCATTTCTTCGGGTCCTATGTGATATTTCGATTCGTTTAACATTTTATATTCTTTAAAGAATCAGCCTCTTTTAAAGCTATAATGCATACCCTATACTAAAAGATACACGATTCTTGTGGTTTTATTTAATGAGGGTTAATAGTTGTTGATTATCAGTTGTATATGATTAACGTAATAAGTAGCCTAAAAATTGTGAATACTAAAAAAACGACTAAGCTTAATATATTCTGCCCTCGCGCCAGATATCTACCGCGTTATACCACAAATTACGAAACTGAGGCATGCGTTGCAAGGTATAGTCGTTATCGGAAAAGGGGTTGTTGGTTTTTACAAATGTAAAACTGAGTGTCATGTAGTTTTTATCTTCCCCGTACGTCCACGTTTCTGAGTTTCCATTGCGAAAAATAATATTAGGAGCCCCGTACACAATATAAACCATACCTCTGTCTGTTTTCCAACCTTCTTCATACGAAGTAAAGTAATTGTTTGCGTCCTGTACACGGTTATAGTAGTTACGTATCAGCACCCTTGCTCTGTCTTTTGTGTTGCCTGCAGTACCAATCCAAAACTGATCGATCGCTTGTTTCATATTTTGCGCCTTCATTATTCTGTCGTACTCATCATTGGTGGTTATGTAGCGCAACGGCCCGGCCATTTGGTATACTTCACTCACAGTAGGATAATGTTTTTGGAAACGGTAAATGGTGAGTCCGCTGCGGCTATTTGAATCGGCCATTATGTGGTAAAATCCTTCGCCCTGCAAGTTGATTAAAGCCACACCACTTGTGCCACTTTTTAATGTAAATGTGCTATCAGGTTTGTATAAAAACTGCTTGTCTTCCACTACTGAAAAAGGTGGGGCAGCAGTTGGGAAACTACGCTTGTAATAATTAACATATAGCTTGTCTACTTTATGGTTATACATTATAGCATAAGTTGCTGCTGAATCAATGTATGGAGAGAATACAATATACCCTGTAGAAGGGTCACGGATCATGAAATTCTGATCGCTGCCAGGTTGGGCTTTATTAACATCTATATAACTGATCTCAGTTCTGCGACTCATCAAATCCATTGTGGTTACGGTAATTAAATGATCGCTGCCTGATTTTATTTTTAAAGCGATTGACCCCACCGTCTCTTCTCTCTTTACATTTGTAATACTTGCGAACCTTAATATGGCAGTATTTGTGTCTTCAATATTTGAAGCATCGTATGATGCCGTTACCCTGCAATTTATTTTTACTGCTGCATTAAAGCTATCAGCCTGGTTCCTGCGGACATAGAGCAGGTTGCTTTCATCAATTTTAAAATATACAAGCGATAGTGAATCGTTTACATGATAAACTGTAAACTGGGGGCGTAGGTAATGTTCATCACTCCGGTATTGGCTGGAAAGATTTTGAACACTTATTTTATTGGTTGAATAGCAACCAGGCAACACAATGAAAAGTGAAGAAAAGAGTAATAGAATAAGAAACTTGTAACCTTTCATAGTATATATCAGCCTATTGTATTATGCAAATATAAAATATAAGTAAAAATAGTAAAGCTATTCTTCGATAGAACGATTTATTAAGCTTTCAGGCAGGGTTTTACTGGTTTTGGCTCCCAATTCTTTAATTTTACTTACCCTGCGTACTATATTACCTGGCCCTGTAGATACCTTTTTCATGGCTTCATCATAACTCTGTTTAGCCATTTCCATTCGTTTGCCAACGTTTATCAAATCTTCAATTAAGCCAACAAACTTGTCGTATAGTTTACCGCTTTCTTCAGCTATTTCATACACGTTCCTGGCTTGCTTTTCTTGCTTCCACATAGATGCTATGGTATGCAAGGTTGCCAATAGGGTAGAAGGGCTCACTATAACGATCTTTCTGTCCCATGCATAATTAAACAATTCATTATCAGCCTGAACAGCTATGCTGAAAGACGATTCCATTGGAATGAACAACAGAACAAAGTCGGGGCTATTTAAAGCCTGTAATAACTGATAGTTCTTCTTACCCAATTCATCAATATGCTTTTTTACCGATGCAATATGCCGTAATAGTTGTATTTGCCTTTCATCATCAGTCGGTGCATTTACAAATGCCTCATACGCTACCAACGATACCTTCGAGTCTATAATAATGTGCTTATTGTCCGGAAG
>DATHNG010000024.1:0-3804 GCA_035486275.1 Bacteroidia bacterium | reverse complement strand
GCAACGGGACGGAAAGACCCCGTGCACCTTTACTATAACTTAACATTGTCTTTGGGTGAATGATATGTAGCATAGGTGGGAGACTTTGAAGCTGCGGCGCTAGCCGTGGTGGAGTCGTCAGTGAAATACCACTTTTCGTTTTTTTGAAGTCTAATCCCATAACCATGGGAAACAGTGTTTGGTGGGTAGTTTGACTGGGGTGGTCGCCTCCAAAAAAGTATCGGAGGCTTTCAAAGGTACCCTCAGTACGCTTGGTAACCGTACGTGGAGTGCAATAGCATAAGGGTGCTTGACTGTGAGGCATACAAGCCGAGCAGGGCCGAAAGGCGGATATAGTGATCCGGTGGTTCCGCATGGAAGGGCCATCGCTCAAAGGATAAAAGGTACGCCGGGGATAACAGGCTGATCCTCCCCAAGAGCTCATATCGACGGGGGGGTTTGGCACCTCGATGTCGGCTCGTCACATCCTGGGGCTGAAGAAGGTCCCAAGGGTTGAGCTGTTCGCTCATTAAAGTGGCACGCGAGCTGGGTTCAGAACGTCGTGAGACAGTTCGGTCCCTATCTGTTGTGGGCGTTAGAAATTTGAGAGGAGTTGACTCTAGTACGAGAGGACCGAGTTGAACGGACCGCTAGTGTATCTGCTGTGGCGCCAGCTGCATCGCAGAGTAGCTATGTTCGGACGGGATAAGCGCTGAAAGCATCTAAGCACGAAGCCCACCTCAAGATAAGATTTCTTTTAAGGATCGTTAAAGATGATGACGTTGATAGGCTATAGGTGTAAAGTCAGTAATGACAAAGCCGAGTAGTACTAATAATCCGTAGACTTTTACTCGACAGTTGTTTTACATTTCTGTGGATCAGATTGTATTTTTTATCAATAATGTTAACCTTATTTGCAGCGCAAACTGCATACAATTTAGGGTGACTATAGCAGCGGGGTTCACCTCTTCCCATTCCGAACAGAGAAGTTAAGACCGCTAACGCAGATGGTACTGCTCAAAAAGCGGGAGAGTATGTTGTTGCCCAATTTTAAGCCCAAGTAGAAATACTTGGGCTTTTTTTATTTATGCCTTTGCTTTGCCTCATGTGTGTAGGCATAGAAAAGCCTTCCCGAATAGGAAGGCTCCTGACAATTAAAATCTGTATTGGATTATAGTTTCGCCAACTTCAGGCTCTCATCCCAAAGCTTTGCCGCAGTAGCAGCATCTAATGAAACTTTAGTTTTTGCTTCAGGCTTTGCTAGCTTAGGGTAAAAATACCCCGATTCTATATTTTTTGTGGTAGCCAGTTCCATAATATTTACAACCGCTTTTTCTGAGCTGTTACTTATTAATGGGCCAAACATACGGAGCATAATTTTTAAAGGCCCGGTTACGTTCCTATCAATGCCTGATTTAACAACACCCGGGTTTATTACATTTATAGATGGATGTGCACCGTTTCGCCTAGCAAACTCCTGCACGTGCATATGAACGGCCAACATGGCCTGCCCCATTGCTTTAAACAGGGCATAATTATTCTTGCCCTGAAGGTCATCGAAATTAATTGCTGCGTTCTTCATTAAAGGTGCGCCAACAATAATTACCCTTCCTTCGCCTCGTTTTAATTCTTCAAGCAAAAGAGTATCAAGCATAAACTTGTTTAAATAATTTACCAGGAATCCTTCATCTAAGCCATCCTTGCTTTCTTTTCGTGCAGAGTTAAGTGTGCCCGAAGAGTAAATGGCTATATCAATCTTAGTTGTAAGTTTTTTTATTTCAGCAGCAAGGTCTTTAATACTTTCAACTGAATGCATATCTGTAGCAATGAAAGTTGCGGTAGAACCATTAAGCTTTGAAATTTCAGCAACAATACTTTTCCCTTTTTCAGTATCGCGGCCCTGTATAATAAAGTCATTGCCTTGTTTTGCAAGTGCTAATGCGGCTGCTTTGCCAATGCCACCGGTACCACCTATAACTAAAATTGTTCTTTTCATGGGGTAATAAAAATTGTGAGTTTTTTAGAGGGACGAATAGTTCAGAAAATTACTCTATCTCAGCATTATTCGATAAGTAAAATTAATTTTCTTACACTTGTGTTGTAACATTAACCGTTCAGCATGAAAAGTTTATTTAACCCAATGTAGAACAATGAATATTTTTTTGCGATTTATTACCCGTATTGCTCCTTCTGATATGTTCTCAAAGCGTTATCCTGTTTCAGTAAAGGGTATTATTTTCATTAATAATAAAATAGTGCTTTTAAAGAATGAAAGGAATGAGTGGGAGTTGCCTGGTGGAAAAATTGACCCAAATGAAACACCGGAACAATGTCTGGTAAGAGAAATAAAGGAAGAACTGAACATAAATGCTGAGACACATTCGTTGATTGATGTATGGATATACAATATTTTAAATAAGATAGATGTTCTTATAGTTACATATTTATGTTTACGTTTAGTAATAGAACCTTCTGAAATAAAGATAAGTAGTGAACATAAGGAGCTGGGTTTATTTTCACCCGAAGAAATAAATGGGTTAAATATGCCGGAAGGATATAAGAATTCAATTAGGAAAGCATTAAAAATTATTGCGTAATATTGCCTTATGTCAGTAATTGTAGAGAACATAACTAAGATTTATGGGGTGCAAAAAGCACTCGATAATGTTTCGTTTACTATTAATAGTGGAGAAATTGTAGGCTTTCTGGGCCCGAATGGGGCGGGAAAATCTACCATGATGAAAATAATTACTTGTTTTTTACCACAAACATCAGGCAAAGCTTCTGTTTGCGGGTTCGATGTTTCGGAACAGCCACTTGAAGTAAAAAAGAATGTTGGCTATTTAGCGGAACATAATCCTCTTTACCTGGATATGTATGTAAAGGAAAACCTGGCTTTTATTGCTGGTCTGCATCATATTGAAAATGCGAAGAAGCGCATTGAGGAGATGATAGAAATGACAGGCTTGCAGGTTGAACAGAAAAAGAAAATTGGTGCATTATCGAAGGGCTACAGGCAACGTGTTGGGCTTGCACAGGCAATGATACATAACCCTAAGGTGCTTATACTCGATGAACCTACCAGTGGATTAGATCCTAACCAGTTGGAAGAGATCCGCAATCTTATACGCACCATAGGAAAAGAAAAGACCGTTATTTTCTCAACCCACATTATGCAGGAGGTGGAAGCTATCTGCGACCGGGTTATGATCATTAATAAAGGAAAGATAGTTGCTGATAAAACAGCGAAAGAATTACAAAATATGGGTGGTGGTTATTCTATAATAACCGTGGAGTTCGACAAAGAAGCTGATATAAGGCAATTGAAAAAGATAGAAGGCGTGTACAGTATCGACACTGCTGATAATAAGACGCTACATATTCATGTTACAGCAGATAAAGATGTAAGGCAGGATATTTTCCGCTATGCCGTGGAAAATAAACTTACCGTACTTACCATTCATAAAGAGGAAAAGAAGTTGGAGGAAATATTTAAAACCTTGACCCAACAACCTGCTGAAAGCAGATAATATTTATCTTTACAAGGTAAACATCTGATATAGACTGTAATCCTCCCTCCATGAAACAGCCTTTACCCGGCATTAAATTTACATTGGCCTTTTTACTGCTGGTTATCTCATGCGCTGTTTTTGCTCAGCAAGACACTGCTAAGCTCGACTCGAACGCAATTTATAATATGTCGCTTGAGCAATTGATGAACTTGAAAGAAACGGGTGTTTCAAGCCAGTTAGAAGCCCAGATAAATGAACTGATAGGGGTAGCTTCTAAAAAAGCGCTCTCTCAACGTAAGTCGCCAAGTGTGGT
>DATHNG010000023.1:0-4952 GCA_035486275.1 Bacteroidia bacterium | reverse complement strand
ATGCTTGCAGGTAAAACCCTGCCGAGCGTCTGCATTGGCATGAATCTCATATTAAAGAACTTAATATTGAGCAGAAAAAAAACAACGAGTAAGGCAGAAAGGATTTTCAAATAAAGGGCAGCCTTAGGTATTTTAAACCATGCAGGATATAACAGTAGCAGAAAAAAACTTGCAAAGCCAAATGAAAATAACAAATACATAAAGTTCATACCTGACTGGGCACTTTGCAATTCAGGCGGAACAAGACCCTTCCATACATAAACAAGGCACACAGGGAATAACAACGTACATATACAAAAGGCTGCAATTGATTTAAAATCAATATCCTTTAATTTAATTAATACATATACTGCCATTGGAAATACGACTATAAATTGCATACGGCCAATAATTGACAACCCGAGTAATAAGCCAGATACAGATAATAGAAACAACCCGAATTTTGGTCTTGTTAATGCTGTTTTAAAAACAATCAGTGAACTCAGAACAAAGAAAATGGTAGGTATTTCTGTTAATGCCAAACCACCGGTTACCCAGGTAACTGGTATTACAAATATTAAAAGCGATTTCATAAATGAATTTTCTATGCTCTCCTGTTTCATTAAACGAAACAGCAGGTATACTATGCCAAATAAAAAGAACAGGTTAACAAGCCTGTATTCTCTTATTGGCTTAATCCCAATACACTCCAATGGGTAATATATAAGCTGATACAACGGGCCCGGTGACTGATTATGTAATTCATTGAAGAACCTAGCTGAAAGGCCATATTTAGCTAAAAGAGGTATGTTGTAGGTAAAGTTATTTTCATCGTTAATAAGATTACCCGGAGAAAATAAAACCAAAACTAAAAGCACAATAGGTGTAGCAATCAAAGCTGCAAGAAGCAAATTATTTATGGCTTTATTCTTCTGTTGAGCGAAATTCATATTCACTTATTTAACAATGTGCTGTATATTTTAATTATACCTTCCAGGTTAACTGACCAGTTATACATTTCCTCAACTCTTTTTCTTCCATTTACACCCATTTGTTTTGCCAGTTCTTTATCGCTAATTATTCTTTCAATAGCATTTGCGGCAACTTTAGCACTCCTTACCGGAACAATTAAACCTGTAGCTCCATTTTCAACTACTTCAACAAACCCGCTAACGTTTGAAACAACAACGGGTTTACCACATGCCGATGCCTCTACTACTGCGACTCCAAAACTTTCACTATCAGAAAGAGCAACATATACATCGAGCATATTGTGATATTCATGCACACTTCCGCTGGGTACCCGTCCGGTAAATATTACTTTATCCGTTATATCTGCTATTGCCACCATATTTTTCAATTCCTGCTCTTGTAGCCCTCCCCCAACTATCAGCAGCTTAAGTGGCCAGTCTTTATGCTTCGTACAAAGAATACAGAAAGCTTCGATCAGGTATTTTATTCCATACACAGGTTCAAGTGATTTTATTGTGCCGATTACAATATCACCCTCATTGAACAATGTCTTTATCTTTTGTGGTTTAAACACATTTAGATCAACACCAAAAGGAGTTATTTCAATTTTATGCGAAGTATATTTTGCCAGTTCCTCAGCCATAACATGACTGGTAGACATAAGGCAATCTGCTTTTTTTAAATTTTGTTTAAGTATAAATTTATGTAATGCTGATCTATTCGGAAACTCATATACATCACTTCCCCATACAGAAATAACAAAAGGATGAAAACCTGAGAGAGCGCCAAGCATTCCATAACTGGTTGCATAGTGCGCATGTAATATATCTGGCTTAAATGACCCGATTGCTCTTTTTAATGCAGGAACAGCACCGATATAAGCAAGTTTTCCAAGCTCCTTCTTTTTAGCGACGTCTGAACCGGTTGCTTTGGTCAAACATTCTATGTTTTTATTTGTTTTAAACCAATCTGTATAAGGCTTACTAAGGCTGAATATGCCAATTTCAAATCCCTTTTCCGCTAACGACAAGGCCCATTTTTGCGTATGTGGAGAATTTATATCGGCTAAGAAGAGTATTCTCGTCATAAGTGCGTAATGGTATGCGTTGTAAATATAAACGCATTTCTAACTCTTGTTTTGAGAAGTTATTCTATTTTTTTAACTATTTGAAAAAAGACGAACCACAACCCCACTTATTTCTATTCTATTTATAATTATAACAGGAATGCACGCAACTGTATTTTATAAAACCATATTACTATATTTGGGCGCCTGCTTTTAATAACTACTCAATATTATGGAACTTAACTCAAACAAAAAATCACTCAATTTTATGCCTCAAATAGAGGGCTTGAGGTTTGTTGCAGTTTTAAGTGTAGTTGTTGGCCATTGGGTTTCATTGGATTTTTCAAACAATTTTGTATTTTTCAATGTACCTTATGCAGCTGGAGTCAATTTATTTTTTGTTATCAGTGGTTTCCTGATAACAGCTATCCTTTTAAAGAAAAAAGAGGATATACGTGAAGGCAAAACATCGTTCCTAAAGGCGATTAAAAATTTTTACATAAAAAGAATAATACGGATATTTCCTATTTACTACTTGCTTATAGCTATACTATGTATACTTTCTTATAATAGTATTAAAGAGTATTTAGTTTATTTATGGACTTATACACTTAACTGGTATATGGTTGCCAAAGGCACGTATACTGGAAATGTAACACATATATGGTCTCTTGCAATTGAAGAACAATTCTATCTTATCTGGCCATTTTTATTATTTATAGTACCTAAACGATGGGTATTAGGGACAATAATAATTTTTATTCTTATTGGAATTTTCAGTAAGATATACTTCCAATACTATACCCATTATTGGATGGGAGTAAATGCAGCTACTACAAGTTGTTTTGATTCGCTTGGACTTGGAGCTTTGATCGCATATATTCAAAGAAAAAGAACAGGGGCCTTCAAGCCAAGGTTATATAAAATATATTTACTCATCAGCATACTTGCTTATATTTTACTTTTTGTCGACCCAGGTTATTTAAGTCCGGAGCTAAGAGGGTTATTTTCGAACTTTGGAAATTCTGTTGTGTTTTTCTTTATTGTTATAATAGCTGCCAATAATGGCTTCGCCAGGATCTCAAAATCTTTTCTTGAAAACAAAGTTGTGTTATATCTGGGCAGTATAAGCTATGGCATATACTTGTACCAAGCCTATGCACCAGATGTGTACTTTAATACCGGCATTAATCAGCATTTTCCTAATATGAAAGGTGATGCAGATTTATTTATCATGCTTTTTTTAACGGCAATTATAATTGCAAGTGCATCCTGGTTTTTAATAGAAAGACCATTATTGAGTTTGAAAAAATATTTCCAATAATAGTCTCAATACATATTTCAGGGAGTTTTAACAAGCATAAGAACCATTTACTGCTTATTACATAATTCGTAATAAGGGCAAGCCCTTGATCTTGATATATTGTAATAATCTAGTATTACCTTGCTAATTACTTAGCTACGCTTACTGCCCTTGTCTCACGAATTACGGTAACCTTCACCTGACCCGGATAGGTCATTTCATTCTGAATTTTTTGTGCTATTTCGAATGAAAGTAGTTCCGCGTCTTTGTCAGAAGCTTTATCACTACTAACAATCACACGCAACTCTCTACCAGCTTGTATAGCATAAGTTTTTTCAACTCCTTTATATGACATTGCAAGTGCTTCCAGATCTCTTAAACGCTTAATGTATTGCTCAACCATTTCGCGCCTTGCACCTGGGCGTGCACCTGAAATAGCATCGCACACCTGTATAATAGGAGAAAGCAAACTGGTCATTTCAATTTCATCGTGGTGGGCACCAATAGCATTACATATTTCAGGTTTTTCCTTGTATTTTTCAGCAAGCTTCATACCTAAAATAGCGTGAGGCAATTCAGGTTCTTCATCCGATACCTTTCCAATATCGTGCAATAAACCTGCACGTTTAGCCAGCTTAGGATTCAGGCCCAATTCAGATGCCATGGTTGCAGCCAGGTTTGCTACTTCCTTAGAGTGTTGCAATAAATTCTGGCCATATGAAGAACGGTACCTCATTTTACCTACAAGGCGAATTAACTCAGGAGCCAGATTATTTAACCCCAGGTCAATAACAGTACGCTTACCTAATTCAGCGATTTCTTCTTCCAACTGCTTGCGGCATTTTTCAACTATTTCTTCAATACGCGCCGGGTGAATACGACCATCTGTTACCAATTGATGCAAAGCCATACGTGCAATTTCTCGCCTCAGCGGATCGAAACACGATATAATAATTGCTTCTGGAGTGTCGTCAACAATAACCTCAACGCCTGTTGCGGCTTCCAATGCACGAATATTACGTCCTTCACGGCCAATAATACGGCCTTTCATTTCGTCATTCTCAATATTAAATACTGCCACAGCATTTTCTACTGCCTGCTCTACACCAACCCGTTGAATTGACTGGATTACAACCTTCTTTGCTTCCTTATTTGCAGTTAGCTTGGCTTCGTCAACAATTTCCTTAATAATGCTGGCTGCCTGCGCTTTAGCATCCTGCTTCAACGATTCTATTAATTGAACTTTAGCATCTTCAGCAGAAATTTCAGAGATAGCCTCTAATTGCTGGACCTGTCTTTGGTGCATTTTAGAAAGCTCTTCTGCTTTAATGTTAGCAATCTTCAATTGCTCATTCAGGCTTGTCTTAAGTCCGTCAAGGTCTTTTTCCTTGCGCTGAACCTGTTCTATCTTTTGAGTAATAGATTGTTCTTTTTGTTTAGCCCTGTTTTCTATAACAATAATGTTCTTATTCTTTTCATTAACGCTTTGTTCATGTTCTGCCTTAAGTTGCAAAAAACGTTCCTTTGCTTCAAGCATTTTCTTATCCCGTAAGGTATTAGCCTGCCTTTCAGCATCTTTCAACAGTTCATCGCCCTTTTTCTTAAGGTTTTTACGAATAATGGTTACTGTAA
>DATHNG010000022.1:0-6564 GCA_035486275.1 Bacteroidia bacterium | reverse complement strand
TCGAAAAAATGATAAGGCCTCATTCTGAAGGGCTGATGAACCTGGAAATAAAAACAAATGTTTTTCATAATGAATTAATTTAAATGAAGTTTGTTATAGACCCCTTTCACTTTTGCAGCGGCTCTTTCCCATGTTAAACTTTCCACTTCCTTACTTGTTTCACGAATAATAGTGTCGGAAAGGGATTTGTACTGCAACAAACTGCAAATTGCATTGGCAAGTGCATCAGTATCCCAAAAATCAATCTTTACAGCATTTTTAAGCACTTCAGATACCCCCGATTGTTTCGAAATTATTACAGGTACGCCTGATTGTATTGCTTCAAGCGGCGATATACCAAACGGTTCTGAAACCGAAGGCATTACAAATGCATCAGTTATAGAAAACATGTGATCAGTTTCCTGTCCTTTTAAAAAACCGGTAAAATGAAACCTTGAACCAATGCGAAGCTGGGCTACTCTTTTTATCATTCGGGTAAGCATGTCACCGCTTCCTGCCATTACAAAATGAGTGTCGGGAAATCTCTCAAGTACTTTTTTTGCCGACTCTACAAAATAATCAGGGCCCTTTTGAAATGTAACCCGGCCCAAAAAAGTGACTATTTTATATTTACGTTTACTAGGTTTCCTTTCGGTATGGGCTTTTCCTGGCAAAACACCATTATGAACTACGGTTATCTTATTTTCAGGTATCCCATATCTGTCTATCAGTATTTGTTTAGTAAATCCGCTGACAGTTATTATAGAGTCGGCTTTCTCCATACCTTCCCTTTCAATATCATATACGTTTTGATTAATGTTATCTCCCGAGCGATCGAACTCAGTAGCATGAACATGAATAATTAATGGCTTACGCCTTAAACGGCTGGCAACAATACCGGCAGGATATGTTAACCAATCATGTGCATGTACAGCATCAAAATCGTTTTGCGAAGCAATACTTCCTGCTACAAGTGCATACTCTCCCACTTCTTTCATCAGATCCTTTCCATACAAGCCCGAAAATTCAAATTGCGCAGAATACTTATGCTCCCCCGAAAAAACATAACGTTCGGTACTTGTGGTAGAACGGTATATATATTCTTCAGGTGAAAAATAAGGAACAAGGCCTGAAGACACCTCTATATATTTAAGTTGTTCCAACTGTTTGCGGAACATAGGAGTGTTAAAATTCATTTCAATTTCTGATGCATTAATAAAACGGAACTTGGTTTTATCTTCATCACCAAATAGTCGTGGAACAACAAATGTTACATTTTCACCCTGTTGCAGCAAAGCCGATGTTAACCCGTAACAGGCTGTACCCAGCCCTCCCGATATATGTGGCGGAAATTCCCAGCCAAACATGAGTATTTTCATTTTAACTGCATAATATTTAAAGTGCAACAAGCCCATAGCTTTTTTCTCTTTCAACAGACGGAATTTTGTACCGTCCATTTAACATATTCCTTATTCTTAATAATTCCGCAACGCTCCATGCTTGTGAAACAGCACCTTTTGCTTTGTGTGGAGCATCTCCATCATAAATTTCTGCAATAGTGCCAATACCATATTCTGTATAAGCCGGAAGAAAGCCATCGTACAGTGTTTGCACTAAGGCCATCCCTTCTTCTCCATGTATTTTTATATATGCTTCAGCAAAGTGGCCAAGCAGCCAGGGCCATACCGTTCCCTGGTGATATGCACGATCGCGGGAAGCATGATCGCCGGCATAAATTCCTATATATGATTCATCATCGGGTGAAAGAGTTCTTAATCCGCGCGGAGTAAGAAGTTTGCTTTTTATTGCCTCAAGTATTTCTTCCATCATCTCGTAACTAATAGGAGAATATGGCAGTGAAGCAGCAATTATCTGATTGGGGCGAAGTGACCAATCATAATAGCTTTCATTTACATAATCAGCTAAGTAACCTTTTTCTTCATTCCAAAATTCTTTGTTGAAGGCAGATTTTATTCTCTCCGGTAATTGTTCCCACTCCAAAACAAATTTTTTATCATTATTAGCCTTTGCACATTCCAATGAAAAGCAAATAGCATTGTACCAAAGTGCATTGAGTTCAACAGCAAAACCAATACGCGGCGTTATAGCTTTTCCATTTACCACTGCATCCATCCAGGTAATTGCTTGTCCTTGTTCTCCGGCAAACAAAAGTCCGTTATCTACGGAATGAATGTTATAAAAAGTTCCTTTCCTGTAATTTTCAAGGATCGATTTCATTTTAACACCATATTCCACCCATATTTTTTCAGGGGACTTAGTATATATTGCATATTGTTGCAGCGCCCAAAAGAACCAAAGCGCAGCATCGGCTGAGTTATATGCTGCATTATCACCAACCCCGGTATTGGGAAACAGGCCGTTTTTTAATTTTCGCAAGGCCTTTTTCATCACACTTGTGAACACCTCAGGGCATTCCCTTGAAAGCGTAAGGCCTGGTAAAGAAATAAAAGTATCCCTACCCCATTGTCCGAACCAAGGGAATCCAGCGACTACAGAAGCTCCCGAGGAATCAGAAACCAGGAACTGTTGCGCAGCATTTTCAAGGTAATTATCAACCGAATTCATCAACAAATTGTTTTTAATTGTTTTGTTGAAGAGCACACTAAGTTTTTGTGAATTTACTTCCTCAAGGCCTGAGGATACAATTACAGAATTACCTTTTGCAAGTTTTAATTTGAAATAGCCTGGTCGGTATAGATCTTCGTGAAAATTATATCCTCTTTCATTTTCACAAGGATATTCCACATTATAAAACCAATCAGGGCTAGCTACGTATTCAACCTTTCTTGAGAATTGAACAAAAAGATTTGTGAAGCCATAATATAAACGGTACCCTATTCCGTTATCTGCTCTTTCAAATTTTTTATTAACAGACAGATTAGACCTGGTAAGCTCATGCATATTCCTGAAGGCTAATAATGGCTCAAACCATATTTCGAATGGTTGAGCACTTTCCATTACTGTATACCGCATTAAAACCCTTTCTTCATTTTGAACAAGGGCCATTTCCTTTTTTAATACAATATCATTTATTCTGAAAATCCACTCGGGCGTTTGTATATAAGAAAACTGATCTATATACATGTAACCCGAAGGATAAAAAGTATTGGGATATTTATGTGTACTTAACTTTACCTGGTTTCCTCCCTGAATAACTGTTTCATCAATTGATGATAACATAACATATTTTGCAGGATCCATAAGAGTTTGCGGAGCCACTAACAAACCATGATATTTTCTTGTATTACAACCAATTATGCTTGTATTGCAATATGTATCTTTATTGTTCGCAAGTATAATTTCCTTTTCCAACGAAAATTTATGATCTGATAATTGTTCCTTATTAAAAAGAATATTCATAACTATAAATGATAATCAGGTTGTTCAATCGTTTTAATCTACATTTTACTCACTTGTATCGGCTTGAAATTACTACGCGAATGGGCCATATACTTTCACTTTTCGATGAGAGTCAGGAAAGGCATTGGTAGAAACTATTATTCTTTAGTTGAATGAGAAAATCACTCAAAACAGGCATTACAATAACAAACAAAATAGCTTACATCTTATTTACTCGACTTAATAGAATAGCAAAACCTCTCTATTTCGAATAAAATAGCTTTAGGCTATTGCCACTCAATTTCCACCTTGTTTTTCAGCTACACACTCAATTTCGTTAAGCACATTTTCCGCACACTTTTCACCATGAAACCAATGATTTCCATCAGATGAAGCAACAAACATTTGCGGACCGATCATAGGCCTATTATTTTTGTTTACAGCTTCTTGTATTTCAGGATAATGAATATAACTCCATTGAATATCTTTCTCATTCTCGAAAGTATCGAGAACTTCATACTGGGTTTCCGCAATTGCTTTCCATGCTTCTGTAGTTGTCGGGGTTGGAACCGCCAGTTCAACTTCATTGCCACCCGGATGGCCAAGCGTAATTAAACGCTTAATGCCAGATGTTTTCACAGCATCAATAAGGGACAGAGTTGAATCAAGATGTTCCTGAGGGGCTTTATTCACCTGATAGGTGCTTATTACAACATCATGTCCTTTTATACTCTGGGTCATATTTCTATTGCTGATATCACCTGCTTCTACCTTCAGGTTAGGGTGAATTATCTTAATTTTCTGAGGATTAGTCACAATTACTGTTACGTAGTGACCGCGGTCGAGTGCTTCATTAAGTATACGTTGACCCTCATGTGTTACCGCTCCGAACAAAACAATTTTTTGTGTTTCCATGATTTATATTTTTAGTGTTATTAATAAAGTTCATTCATTAAAATAGGTTTAGTTAATTGACACAAAACTATTTTACACAATGTGTGGGGACTCAGATATTCGGTAATCGTTATAGTTTATTAGTTTAAGACTAGGAAAATATGGCTAAAGATGCTCGTCCCTTAACGCAATATTCCGTAAATGATAAGTCACCATATTAATTGATTGTCATTTGTTATACAAGCGCATTGCATTTGCGTCAGCTCAATTCATTTTCGACCGGTTGAATGGTTTGTTCGCCGAAATTCTAAAGCAAAATCTCACTATTGAAATTTATTTTGCACTTCTAAAACAATTCTTAAAAACAAAATACCTATGGAACAAAAAAAATCAATTCTCTTAGTTGCAGGATGTGTGTTTGCCATTATTGGATATACACAAATTGATACTTCGCATACTAAAATGCCGGTTGACAAAACCAAAACAAAAAGTTACACTTCTCAGCCTCAACCCGTTAAAAAAGACACTTCTCATATTGTTAAGAAAAAAACGACTTCAAGCAAGCCAAAGCCTCCGCATCCTAAAGTTGACTCACTAAAATAGTCGCAAAATAAAACTAAAGTTCAGCTATAAAAAAAGAGTTGTTTTTTTTATATGGATAGCAGAGATTATCATTCTAGTTGTTAGTACTACAGTTAATTACCTATACATGGTTTACGATTATTTGCGTAATTCTTTTTTAATTGCCAAGAAAAAAAGGGGCCCTGCTGCCGGTGTTATTTTATTGCTCCTTTTTTGCTCAGTGGTTTCAGCACAGGTGCCCGATATAGTAACTCCTCTTTTAAAGAATGTTACACGTGTTGTTATTTGGGGTGCTGATGGAGAAGGTTCGAATTACAATAACATACTAAGGTTTGGTGTGGGTTTATCTATTACTCCTACAAGTCTTTCTGATACAACTAATACCGAAGGCGATACAATACAGGTGGGAGGTAGATTATATGCAAGCACCCTAATGCCTGTTACAGATACTATTAAAAGCGGCACTCATAAATTAAGCCGGACATATACATTACTAATAGTTGATAATGATGAGAAGAAAGTTATTCTGAAACGCATTGGAGAAAGAGAAAGACGGCTGCAAAATCATTTTGCCATATCCATTGGCTATGAAAACTTTGCTTTATGCCATGTTAAAATAGATAGCTCCAATTCTGATTCGCCAGTAAGTGGTTTCTATGCAGGTGCATTTTACAACTTTCTTTCCGGTGCTTCAATTGGCTGCACCCTCGGGTTATTTACAATTTCCGGTGCAACAGCTACTATTGGTAATCCTATTAATCCTCTTCCCATTAAGTACTCCTCAGAAACTGCTCTGAGTCCTGAACTTTATATTGGGCAATCCATTAACAAATGGTTATTCATTGAATTAAGTTATAAATATCTCAATTTCAATTCTATTACTTATATCCCTACTAACGGAGGCATTATTGGGCAATCAGAGTATGCTCAGTTACCTAACCATATAAATTTAAGTTCAGTACATATTACAATCGGGCTTTCTATCCCGCTTGGGTTTGCCAGTTTTACTTCCAGATAGTACTATAAGTATCTTGGTCCTCAATAAAACCATCATAAAACTACTCCTTTACACTATTCGCCTACTTTTTTTAAGTAGCATAGGGTTGTCAAATAATTTTGTAAATGGTTTAATTTGAGTAGTAAGTAAGTACAATAATTAAAAACATCATGAAAACGATCACATTAATTGCAGCATCACTTTTGTCTTTGCATGTATTGGCTGGAAACCCGGGTATGGCGCCACATAAATACTGCACCAGATTTAAGGATGGAAAATTAGTTGTTATGGATGGAGAAAAGCCAATTACCTCCGTAATTATATTAGCGAATGGAGTTGAAATAATGATTGATGGTACTATTGTTAGAAAAGACGGTAGTAAAACCACAATACAGGAAGGTGAATGCGCTGATGAAAATGGCAACATAATAAAGGAGCAGGAAAAAAGATAAGAGCTTAAGTAATTGAGGCTTTCTTCACGTAGAGCTTTTCATCTTCTATTACCAAGTATTCGCCAGAAGTTCCTAATGCATCAATGCAAATAATACTTTCATGCGGGTCTATTATTAGTTTTTCCTGTACTGTATGTCCTACTATAAAAATAAAACCATCCAGTTTATCTTTTTTTAATGACCATGGGCGGATCCACGTTGGAGGTTGAGTATAAGAATCTCCGTTGATGTCATTAGCTTTATCAGGTGTAAATGAAAATGCTCCAGGTTTCAATTTAAACAACCTATTAATATCAAACT